>JBAYPL010000038.1:0-14761 GCA_041677745.1 Kapaibacterium sp. (SeqCode) | reverse complement strand
TTTTTGTTCAAAATTATTATTTATCAACAGGATTATCAACAAGCATATTTCGAGTATTCTTCATCATAAACTTAATAAAAAACGTTATTTAACAGGCTGCTAATTTCAAAATCAACATTTCCACAGAACTAAAAAATACAAACAAATAGTATAACCTTCAACAAAATAAAGATATAATATATTACTTAAGTTTTAAAATTGAAAATTGAGTTTTTCAAATTAAATTCGGGGGCTTTGTAATCTTTGGGTAGATTCTCTACCGGTATAGTTGATTGATTACCGTCTCTGACAGCAGAATACCGGCGACATTATTTCAATACCCGACTCATTGAAGACATCCAGAATATGAGAATGTAGTTCTGAATATATCTTAGCAAGTGAATTTACTTCTGAGGTATATGCATTGACTTCATAAGCGACAGAGAAATCATTCAAAGCAGTCTGTAAAACAAAAGGTTCATGCTTATTAGATATCCCTTCAGTCATCTTTGCAGATTTAATGAGAAGTTCGTGAATTATTTTCCAAGGTACATCATATCCTATAGTCACAGTAGTATGTATAATCAATCCCGAAGATTTTGCATTTGAACTGAAATTTATTATATGGCTTGACAACACCATTGAGTTAGGAATTGAAATATCAATATTTTTTATGGTTCTGATTCTTGTTACAAGTAAAGTTTTCTCGATGACGTCACCTTCTGCATCCGATATTTTAACCCTGTCTCCAAGTTTAAACGGACGCATATAAGTCAATACAGTACCGGCAACTATATTTGAAACAGCTGATGATGAGCTTAGTGTAAATAAAACTCCTATGAAAATTGATATCCCTTGAAAGAACGGAGAATCAGAACCCGGCAGATACGGAAATATTACTATTGCACCAAAAGCAAATAATAAAAATCTCGTTATTTTAAAAGTCGGTAATGCCCATTCTTCATAAAACCCGGGTAACTGTATATTGCCTGCTTGTATCTGAAGAAAGATAAATTTTAATAGTTTTGAAAAATAATAAATTGCAGCTGATATTATTATTATATTGAATAAATTAGGCAGATATGCGATAAATGAATTTGTCAAATCATTTAAAGGACTGAGTGCATAATGTAACAAGGTAACAGACCAAGTACGTGTATAGTCAAATTGTCCGAACAAAAGGGTTGTATATAAGTATAAAACGCTAATCAATCCAAGCACTCTGCTTATCTTTGCGATAAGTATGATTACATCGGCTATCTTGTCTTCTGACATAATTTCTAATGATTGGATTTGTACAGACTTGATAATAGATCCTCTCCACTTGCTTAGTTTATCTACAAATGTATTAAACACCGATAATATGATTTTAAATACATAGTACATCAAAATTGTCAAGAACAGTGATGTGATAATGCCGTCAAAAATTTCACTCAGGTATTCTGATTCATCATTTGTCCAAAAACCGTGTACAAGATTTATTCCGTACTTAACCACTAAAAATATAATGTAAATTCTTAAGAGCTGCAGCACTCCAATAATTGTGGCAATTATTGACATAGGAGTCATTATATCAATATTTCTAAACTTTATAACTTTTAGGAATTTGAACTCTCTATTAGAGATTGTTTCAAATAGCAATGGCGTGTATCTCAACACCAAATATATAAGAATAGAAACAGCAATAACAATCAATAATGAATAAATGATATTGTAAATATTTGCAGTTATGAACAGCTGCTCTGGTTCTCCTTTGAGAGATTTGACAAGATTATCGTAAATTGAACGAATCTGTACTTCCTTGCTGAGGTTTAAGAGTTTTTCATCATTTAAATCAATTGAAATTAGTGGGATGGAATTATATTTAATCAACGAGAAGAGTGAATCGTTTTCTATTATCAATAAACTGTCGTTAAATTCATTAATATCGAGCAATGATAGTTTTTTATTACTAATTTCTGCTCTTTCAGCAGTACTGAGATTAGCTGTTCCCCGGTAGAAATATCCTAATGTATCTTCATTTTTGATGATTGCATGTTTATCTTGTTCAATAGAATAATTGTTTGCATAACTAACCAGTAACAGACAATAGCTGAAGATAAATAGTCTAATAGTTGCTAAGCTCATTTATACTACTCATATATAATATATAATATTCTCTAAAATAAAGAAAATACTTATTACAAACAAGCAATTAAAACGAATTTATGAATTTATTGCTTCACCATAAGCAAATTCACCGCTTACAGTATCAATTTTTATCTTATGAAATCCCTTTTTTAAATCAGCCGGAGCATGAAATTTTACTCTGACATAATTTTCAGACCAGCATTTCCATACACCTTCATCAGGTAAATAAGTTTCGGGAATCACTGTCTTTATTTTTCCGATTTGGGACATATAGAATTTCTTTTGTTTCAAAGCGGACAATTCTCTTAATTTTGCTGTTCTTTCCTTACGGATATTGACAGGTATTTTCCCCGAGTAATTGACAGCGGGAGTATTATCTCGTTCAGAATAAGTAAAAACGTGTAGATATGAAACAGGAAGCTCTTCCAAAAGCCTGTAAGTTTGCATGAAATGTTCATCGGTTTCACCCGGGAACCCAACTATAACGTCAACACCGATACCGCAGTCCGGCATATTATCTTTAATTTTATAAATCAGAGACTTGTAATAATCTGATTTATATCTTCTTTTCATTTTTCTAAGAATTTCCGGAGAACCACTTTGTAGAGGAATATGAAAATGAGGACAGAATATTTTAGAATTCTTAACTGTATGGAGTATATCGTCATTTAATAAATTAGGCTCTATTGAAGATATTCTAACCCTCAAATCAACATCCATCATATCTATCATATTAACTACATCCTTGAACTTCTCACCACTCGGAGCAGAATAATCACCTAAATTGATACCGGAAATAACTACTTCTTTATATCCTGCCTCGATTATCTTATTGATATGAAAAGGAATTCTGTCAAATTCCATGCTTCTGCTGTTGCCTCTAGCGAAAGGTATTGTGCAGAAAGAGCAAAAATAATTACAACCGTCCTGCATTTTAAAGAATGCTCTCGTTCGTAATTCATTATCGGTAGTAATTGCTGCATCAAAAGGTAATTCATCAATACATGAAACATTAACTTGAGTTTTTTCGGCTCCCAGCATATCATTAAGAAGTAAAGGAACTCTGAATTTCTCCCTCTGACCGAACACTGCATCTACTCCTTCAATCGCTGCTACTTCTTCCGGCTTGAGCTGAGCATAGCAACCCATTACACCAAGAAAGGATTGAGGTTGTTCGCGTTTAATTCTTCGTATTAACTTACGAGCCTCGACGTCTGCATTATTTGTTACAGAGCATGTATTAATAAGTACAATATCCGATTTGTTTCCAAAATCGGTAATCTTATAGCCCATTGATTCAAATTTATCTTTCAATTGAGCTGTTTCTGCAAAATTAACCTTGCATCCTAATGTATGAAGAGAAATTGTTTTCATTCATGTACTTTGTTTACTGCGTCAAAAATAATCAAGCTGCCTGATTATTAATCGGAAGCAGCTTGAATCTTATAATATTATTTAAGTCAAAGCAATATCAGTTTGAGGATATGTTATCATCGAAGTCTGCACCAATCAGAGAATCTTCGTAATTCTTATTCAACAAGTTCTTAGATAACTCTTTCTCATCAATCTGTGATTCACCGGGTTCAAAAGAGAATTTTAACTTAGTACCGGAATCTTCAATATCACCATAAATTTTAGCTCCCTTACCGAGTTTTTCTTTAAGGAATAATTCGGCAAGTTCATCCTCAATATACTTCTGAAGTGCTCTACGGAGAGGTCTTGCACCGAATTTGACATCATAACCTTTCTCGACAATAAAGTCTTTGGCTGCGTCAGACAGTTCAAAACTCATCTTACTATTGCGAATCCTATTCATTAGAGCATCCATTTGAATATCTATTATACCATAGATATGCTCTTTCATCAGCTGATGGAATATGATGAAATCATCAATCCTGTTGATAAATTCAGGATTAAACAATTTCTTAACAGAGTCCTCAATTGTAGATTTTACATGATCATAATCTTCTCTTCCTTTATCGGTAGAGAATCCGATTCTGCCACCGGTTTTAACATCTCTGGTTCCGACATTTGAAGTCATGATTATTATTGTATTTTTGAAATCTACTTTTCTGCCTAAGCCATCGGTAAGCAAACCATCATCGAACACTTGAAGCAATATATTAAACACATCGGGATGAGCCTTTTCAATTTCATCAAGTAAAATGATGGAATATGGTTTTCTGCGTACTTTTTCTGTCAATTGCCCGCCTTCTTCATAGCCAACGTACCCGGGAGGTGCTCCGACCAATCTTGATACAGAGAATTTTTCCATATACTCGCTCATATCAATTCTGATAAGAGCTTCTTCAGAATCGAACATTACTCTTGATAAAGCTTTAGCAAGCTCTGTCTTACCAACACCGGTAGGACCGAGAAACATGAAAGAACCGATTGGTCTTGAAGGATCTTTGAGTCCGGCTCTTGCTCTTCTGATAGCCCTTGCAAGTGATTCAACAGCTTCATCCTGACCAACAATCATTTTTTTCAGTTCATCAGCCATGCTGAGAAGTTTAGTATTTTCGCTTTCTGCAATTTTATTAACAGGAACCCCCGTGACCATAGCAACCACATCGGCAACATCGTCTTCAGTAACCGGAAAAACCAATTCACTTGCTTTGCTTTCCCAAGCTTGTTTGGCTAGTTCAAGGTCATTTTGAAGTTTTTTCTCAAGATCTCTAAGTCTTGCCGCTTCTTCAAAGTTTTGTTTTTTGACAACAAGGTTCTTATCCTGTCTTACTTCAGAGATTTTTTCTTCAATTTCAACAATATCCTTAGGAACAACGATATTTGCAAGGTGAACACGCGCACCTGCTTCATCGAGTATATCAATAGCTTTATCAGGGAACATCCTGTCAGTTATATAACGTTCAGCAAATTTAACACAAGCATTGACAGCATCTTCGGTATAAGCAACATTATGATGTTCTTCATACTTATCTTTGATATTATTGAGGATTTGCATTGTTTCATCAATACTTGGAGGATCAACGAGAACTTTTTGGAATCTCCTGTCTAAAGCACCGTCTTTCTCTATATACTGTCTGTATTCGTCTAATGTAGTTGCACCTATACACTGTATGTCACCTCTTGCAAGAGCTGGTTTAAACATATTAGATGCGTCCAGGGAGCCGGAAGCACCGCCGGCACCTACGATAGTGTGAATTTCATCAATAAAGAGAATAACATCTTTTGCCTTTTCAAGCTCGTTGATGACTGCTTTCATTCTCTCTTCAAATTGTCCTCTGTATTTTGTACCGGCTACCAAAGAAGCTAAATCAAGAGTAACAATTCTTTTATCGAACAAAGCTCTTGAAACATTCTTTTGAATTATTTTTAGTGCAAGACCTTCTACTATTGCTGTTTTACCAACACCGGGTTCACCTATCAGAACCGGATTATTCTTTTTTCTACGCGAAAGTATCTGCGACACTCTTTCTATTTCTTTAGTTCGACCGATGACCGGATCTAATTTGCCTTCGAGTGCGAGTTTAGTCAAATCTCTACCGAAATTATCGAGTACGGGAGTCTTGACTTTCTCTTTTTGTTGCTTTTGCTTAGAAGCAGCAGCTGTACTTTGTTTCACTTGTCCGGAAGAAGGATTTCCGGATAGAATATTCTCAAGTTCCTTCTTGGTATTTTCATAATTTACAGAAAACTGTGATAATATCTGTGCTGCTATATTCTCTTCGTCTCTTAGTAATGAAAGCAGTAAATGTTCTGTGCCGATTACTTCCGACCTGACAAACTTAGCTTCAAGATAAGTTATTTTTAATACTTTCTCTGCTTGTTTTGTAAGCGGAATATTACCGATTGTCAGGGTTGAACCTGATGAACGAACAGTATCTTCTATACCTTTCTTTAATTTATATAAGTCAGTTCCAAGATTTTTCAGAATTTTTACAGCTAGTCCTTCACCTTCTCTTATAATTCCAAGTAGAAGATGTTCCGTACCAATATAGTCATGACCCAACCTAATAGCCTCTTCCCTACTAAGCCTTATAACGTCATTTACTCTGTTTGAAAAATTACCTTCCATACTTTTGCCGTTTAGTTTAATTATAAATTTGTTAAAATGACGTAACTTTACCTATAATATTTAAAATATGCACTTATAATACTACTTGTATCCAGTATATATCCTTCATGATTTTTCATTTTGTGTTTGTTAACCTAAGTAATTCAAATAGAAAAGATTAATTTAAAATTTTTTTATTATGACGAAAAAGCATTACTTTTGCTTTGTTTTACTTATTCATATCTAATATTTATGACATTGCAAGATCTCAGAGGTGAATCAAGAATTGAAGGAATTGAATTTAGCAACGGGTACGTCAAGTTCTATTATGAAGATTTTTTCAATGACAGAATTTATGAAATAAAGATTAAAACTAACAGCGTTTATATAAATTATAAACTTGAAGAGATTGCTTACGAGTTTTGCAGTATCAGACAGTTTAATCTTACAGATCACATGCCGATTGACGAAAAGTCCAAACTTTACATCATGCCGGACACATTTATTCAGCAAATGAAAGCAGCACGCCAGAAGTTTAATTTAGCAGTCGGTCTTAACTCCGAAGAGTGGAAGTATTTTTTTCAAGTGTTCGGTGACGGACTTGTTATTGCCTGCCCTGTGAAATCTTGGGAGAATGTTGACATCGAAGAAGTAGGTAAAATATTAAACCTGAGTAAGAATTAAGATTAGCTGCAATTCATTTTATATTTGAAAATTTATTGGTATGGAAATTGTTTAACTGGACAGTACCTGTAAATGAGGCATTTACAGTCTAATATTGACCTGTTTAAAATATCTACTGATGTTAAATATGAATGAAGTTAATTTGAATGCTCCGGTAGTCATTGACAAGAGTACAGCATCAAATTCGGTCTTTTGCTTCCTTGGCGAGTTCGGATATGAAATGATATCATGGATACCCTATTTGTTGTATCTTAAGAAAAAAGTAGGCATAACACTTAATACGATATCCAGAAAAGGTTCAAAACCATTTTATTATTTTTCAGACAAACATTTTGAAGTTGATCCAAGATTCATCGGAGATACATGGGGCAATCCTGAACATTATATCCGTCTGATGAATAACAATCAGAATGTTAATATTATACATCCCGGAATTGATTTCATCAATAAGAAACAAATTTCAGTGGACGGTGCTGAATGGGAAAATAAAGATATTCACAGTTTTATAAATACAAATAATTATCTTACACCCGATTATAAACATATTAATTTAAAATTACCGTTTGAACTGACAAAACCTTATGTGGTATTAAATAATAAATATTTCAGGCAATGGTTTCATAAATATAAAGCCCCAATTAATTATTACGATCGAAAAGAGTTGGATAATATTATCACTACGTTGATGGATTTTGGTTATTCTGTCGTATATAATCACTTCATTGAGAACACTTCAAGCGACGAATACTTTGAATTCGATTTTAAATCTGCATCTTATAATGATGAGAGGTTTGTGGATTTGAATGAATATTATAAGAGCCTAAAACTTGAAGAGAGAAACATGCTTCAATTGACATTGTTTAATGATGCTGACTTTGTAATAGGTACCCAAGGCGGGAATATGTATCTTCCGGCTGTTTGCGGAAAAGACCTATGGATATTAATGCGACACGGGCAGTATATTGACTACATTGAGTTTGCAAAGTTGTACGATATTCAAGTAAATGTATTCTATGAACCATGGCACCTTATCGAAACCTTGAAGAGCAAGTTGATAAACAACAAATATCAAACTGATTCACATATCTACTACGACAAGCTGTATTATGCTATTACAGGTAATACTAAAACATAAAATAACAGATATTCTTACAATTTATTTACATCATCATGATTCATAAACATAAAATTGCCATAATTGATAGTAGTGATACATGGTATGCTCAGCCCAACTTCATTCGTCTTGAATTAGAGAAAATGGGTTACGAGGTTCTTTGGCTAGCTCAGCCAAATAATGAAGGTTATAAAAATAATCAGGTTCCTCACGGCTATATCTCTATATGTATAGCTAATAACTTATCACCTATTGATATTCATACGGGAAAAGATATGCAGCTCAACCATCCTCCATTGGAAAGAGCCTACAAATCTAAGGCTGATTTTGTATTTGTTGGTGATAAAACAATTTATAACAGATTCTTTAAAGATAGAATGAATGCCTTCTACATGCCTTATGCCGTTGATACAAAAATATTCAAACCATTGGATATCGAAGAAGAATACGATGTAGGCTTCATTGGTAATATTCGACTGCAAGAAAGAATCAGAAGAATAAACCTTATAAAAAATCATTTCAAAACATATACCGGCAGCAATCTGTACATGAATGATGCAAATCATTACTTGAATAAATGTAAAATAATATTTAATACCGCTGACGGTAAAGAAATTAATATGAGGGTGTTCGAAGCATTAGCAGCAAAGAAACTCCTCGTAACAGAAGAAGTCAATCACCTAAACGAACTCTTTACAGATGGAGAGCATCTAATTACTTATAAAAATGACAACGAGATAGTTGATAAAATCTCATATTATTTAAATAATAATAATTTAAGAAATAGCATTGCCGATAATGGATATCTTCAACTCATAAAAAATCATACTTATGCTAATAGAGCTGAGTTTATAGTTAAGAAAATTGATGAATATATTGAGAACAAAATGATAAACCCTGTACAAAAATTAAATGTCGAACCAGACCAAAGTAAACTTAATATCTTGCTAAGTAATCATCATTTACTTGATTTTACCGGTTCTGAAATTTATACTTATACTATTGCATTACAATTGAAAAGATTGGGACACAATGTTACAGTATATTCAAAATATTTAGGCAGGATATCAAAAGAATTTACCGAGCAAAAAATAAAAATTGTTGACAATTTAGATTTTATAAAAGCTGATAAGTTCGATATAGCTCATGTTCATCATAATATTAATGCAGCAGAAGTCAGAAAACATTTTCCTAATCTGCCGATTATAATAATTGCACATGGTGTAATCCCTTTTTTGGAACAGCCTTCAAGTATGAATTTGGGTATTTCTCGTTATCTTGCTATCAGTCCGGAAGTTAGAGAACATTTAATAAGACGTGGTATTGAAGATTCTCAAATATTTATGTTTGGAAATTTGATAGACAGCGAAATATTCTACGAAAGAAAGCCTGTTAAAGCTAATCCGAAAAACGCACTTGTAATAAGTGCAAAAATCTCTGCCAGAGATGAAGAAACCATAAGAAACTCTTGTCATGAAGCAGGATTAAACTGCAAGTTTATCGGTGGTAGGTTTGGCGAAGTCAATGCTTATGAATTAGCGGAAATGATAAATGAAGCAGATATTGTGTTTTCATTAGGCAGAGGTGTAATCGAGGCTATCCTAAGCAAGAGAGCTGCTATTGTACTTGACTCAAATGGCGGTGACGGTATGGTAACAGCCGAAAATTATATGGAAATTAGTTTTAATAACTTCTCCGGCAGACGCTTTAAATATAAAGTATCAAGAGAATTTATATTAAATGAAATCAGCAAATATGATGCACATGATGCCGAAGAAGTGTTTAGAATTTGTTATGACCAACACAGTACAAAAGTATTAATTCCTAAACTGGTCAATAATTATCATGATGTTATAAGAAAATTCAATCCGGATATTAACTCCGATTTAAACATAAATGAACTCGACACCTATCTTGAAACAATTGATGTTACGAGAACATACAGTGCACTTGCAGAGCGAAGAAAAAGTGAAGCAAGCTATGATGAAACCGTAATGTTGTATAATGATTTGGATAAATATACTGACAAGCTTATAAATAAGTATAGTGTTAAACGTGAATTACCGGACATTGCCTGTAATAAATATGATATCATAATTCCGGTGTATAATGCAAGAGAAGACGTTTTGAAATGTATTGATAGCGTGATAAGGCACACTTCCATTACTCACGATATATATATTTTAGATGATTGCAGCACTGATTCTGTGCTAATTAATGAATTTGAAAAGTTAGAAGCAGCACATAGAAACATAAAATTAGTAAAATCAGATAAAAATCAAGGTTTCATAAAGAATGTTAATCGTGGTTTTACTCTATCAATGAATGATGTAATAATTTTGAACTCCGATACAGAAGTCAGTAAAAATTGGATAGAAAAGCTCGACAGATGTTCTAAATACACAGTTAATTGCGGTATAGTATCCCCACTTTCTAATAATGCTACGATATTGTCAGTTCCTGTGATGAACATTTCAAATGCTTTTGATAAAACTACCGATGAATCAGCCGATATAATAGAGGAAATCAGTCTGAGACTATATCCTGAAATACCTACTGCGGTGGGATTTTGTATGTTGATTAAAAGGGAGTTGTTAAACAAGATAGGAGTATTTGATACAGCTTTCGGTTTAGGATACGGCGAGGAAAATGACTTCTGTGAAAGAGCATTGCTCAAAGGTTACAGGATTTACTGTGCCGACGATACCTATGTACATCATTCCGGTGAAGCATCATTTTCTCAAGTCGAGAATATTTCAAACAGAAAACTTGCTAATGCAGAACTGCTTGCCGAGAAATGGCCGAATTACACAAAAAAGATACATGATTATTGTAAACGTAATCCATTACGATATATACAAGATAGATTTAAAAATGCTATCGGAGTAAAATCAGATAAAATAAAAGTGTTACATGTATTGCATAATAACACTTCTACCGGTGGAACCGAACTGCACACCAGAAATATTTCAAGCTTGTTAAGCAACGATGTAGATTCTACCCTGTTATATCCGAGTATGTCGCCAAACCTCTATACTGATTTTACTGAAATTAAGCACAAAAATTATACTGAGCTTATATTTTCGAAAGACTTGTTGCCTAATAATGAGTACTACAACGGAATACCATCGGACTTAGTAAATCATTGGGTTGAAGAATCATTTGCCATGCTCCTTGCCGGAAATTCTTATGATATTATACATTTCCATAATCTTATTAATTGGTCTTCTTTACTATTGCCGATAATATCAAAGAAATTCAATATTAAGGTTGTGCTAACATTTCATGACTATTTCCTGCTTTGCAATGAGTACAATCTGGTGCTTAGTAAAACGAGTAAAATTTGCGGTAAATCCAAGGCAAACCATAATGACGATGAGTGTAATTACTGTCTAAGTGCCGGGAGACACCTGACAAGTACAAAAAGTCCTCTTCCTGTAAATAAATATATTGAATATCGTAATACTCTCGCTGAATCTTTGCTGAAAGAAGTCAATATTATAGTCAGCCCTTCTGAATATGTAAAAAGTAAAGTATTAAACGCATATAGTAATATTGACGAAGAAAAAATTCGCGTTATCAAACACGGTATCGTCAAAAGCAAGAAATCTGCCGATTTGCCTCCAAATAATACTTTCACTATAACTTTTCTGGGAAATGCGGTCAGCCGAAAAGGTATATGGGTTTTCCTGAAAGCTGTTGAATTATTAAACATATCCGAAATTAATTATCAAGTATTAGGTATTACAAACGATGATGTCAAAACTATTGCCGACAGCTTGAACGTGAAATTACTCGGAGGATATAATGTTACAGATTTATCAGAGAAGTTGTCAGGCTCTTCCTTAGTTGTAATTGCATCTACTTGGGAAGAAACATTCTGTATGACAGCTCTTGAATCATTATCAGCCGGAGTTCCGGTTATTGCCACGAATGCAGGTGCTATACCTGAGAACATCAAGGCTGACTTCAATGGCAGATTATTTGAAGTTAATGACTCATTATCTTTGGCACGGGAAATTAATACTTGCTATCAAAATCAAAATTTAGTCGTTAATTACAGGAATAATATAAAGCAGCAAAAAATTAAATCTATTGGGGAGAATGCCGAAGATTATAAAGAGTTATATACTGAGCTGTTGGAAATTACCGAAAACACAGCTCATTCGCCTGTATCAATTATCATTCCTTTGTTTAATAAATCTGAATTGACAAAAAATTGCTTAGAGTCTCTTTACCGATTTACCGATAAAAAATTGTTTGAGATTATCTTGATTGATAATGATTCGACAGATAATACGCGTGAGGTTGTAAGTATATTCGAGAGAGAGTATGATAATATAATATACATTAAAAATTCAAGAAACTTAGGTTATTCGAGAGCTAACAACATTGGCGCAAGAATAGCAAAATATGATTATATCTTACTTCTGAATAATGATACCATCATAATGAGGAATTGGTTAAAACCTATGACTGATATTCTTGACGATGACTCAAAAGTCGCTGCTGTTGGAGCTAAACTTCTTTATGAAGACAACACAATTCAACATGCCGGTGTGGCTATTATTAAAGATTTGTCCATTGGTGATAATTTAGTGGCAAGGCATATTTACAGTGGATTTAATAAGAATGCCCCGGAAGTCAATAAAATCATGGAATATCAAGCACTCACAGGTGCTTGTCTTTTACTTAGAAAGTCAGCTTACTTCGATGCAGGTGGATTAGATGAGGTTTATTGGAATGCTTATGAGGATGTTGATTTATGTTTTAAACTTCGAGAGATGGGTTTTAAGATTGTCTATCAGCCAAAATCAACAATTTACCACTTGGAATCACAGAGCGGACCTGAACGTGCGAAGGGTGTTAAAGACAGTATCATGAGATTACACGAAAAGTGGTTGAGTAAAATATCTACCGATTTCACAATTACTTACGACAAAAAAGTAATTAAAGAAGAGAATATACAAATTAAAAGTTATGTAAAGTCTGATGATTCGCTGATGCAAAATACTTCTGACATTCTTCGCCATGCTTCTGTAATAATTCTTACCTATAATTCTTCAGCAACTATCGAAAAATGTTTATCGTCTGTCAAAAAGCATCTCAGAATAGGTGATGAGGTAATAATAGTAGATAATAATTCAAAAGATGATTCTGTTTCTAAAATTAAGAAGCTGATTGAGGGTGATGAACGATGTATGTTTATACGAAATGAAAAAAACTTAGGCTATTCGGCAGGCATCAATGTTGGAATACGTTTAAGCAGAAATCCTTTAATTGTAATGCTGAATCCCGATACAATTGTGACGAATAATTGGCTTGACAAGCTGTCTAACTGCTTTATAGATGAAAATATAGCAGCGGCTGGTCCTTTGTCTAACAGTGTTGCTGGCTGGCAAAAAATTGATTTATACGTAAAAGAAAAATTTGACTTTTCTAATTACGATGATATTTCGAATTATCTCAGCACTATTAATGCCGGTAAATATAAAGAAACAAAGCTTCTGATTGGCTTCTGCCTTGCTGTTCGTAAGTCATTCATTGACAAATTCGGCGGATTGGATGAACAGTTATTTCTGGGGAACGATGACCTTGAATTATGCTGGAGAATTTCTGTCAACGGTGCAAGAATGCTGATTGCTACTGATTTATTCATTTACCATTTGGGACAAGAGAGTTTCAGAAACTCAGACAAAAACCTAACAAGCAGATTAGTACAAGAAAGTACTGATATTCTATATGATAAACTGGAAAAATACTACGGACAGGGTAATGTACCTGATTCTATGACTTTATGGGGAGTTGACTGGTTTAAGCCGACTAAAAATTCAACTAAAAGTATTTCTAACTCAGAACAGAATAATAATCCGCTCGTCTCAATCATTTTACTTGCTAAGAATCAATATGAATACACAAAGGAGTGTATTGATTCAATATTTAAATTTACTGCAGTGCCGTTTGAACTCATACTTGTAGATAATGGCAGTAGCGACTACATACCTATATATTTTGAAAATCTAAAAAACCGTCATAAAAATATTAAATTAATAAGCAATCGTGAAAATGTCGGCTTCCCAAAGGGTGTAAACATGGCTCTGAGAGTTTCGGTCGGACAATATGTTCTAATCGGCAACAACGATACTATTGTTACTCCTAAATGGCTTGATGATATGATTGAGCATCTTGAGATGTCGCCCGACTTTGGATTGGCAGGTCCGATTTCCAACAATATAAGTGGACCTCAATTGGATAGAAATGCTGATTATAATGATATTATCGGGATGTTGAGATACGCTGACAAGATAAAGAATGAAAATATCGGGCAAAAAATTGAATTTCCAAGACTTGCATTCTTCTGTACATTAATAAAACGCAAAGTATTTGACAAAATAGGTGGATTGGACGAAAGATATTCTCCGGGTAATTATGAGGATGATGACTTTTGTATGAGAGCTCAACTTGCAGGGTTCAAATCACATATCCTTAAATATGTATTTATCCATCATTATCGTTCAAGAAGTTTTGCCGGTGACGGTAATGAAGCATATAAGCAAAGACTTGAGACAAACCAGAAGAAATTTATCGAAAAATGGGGTGCCAGTCCTGAGGAAATATGGCTGCAAGGTAAAGGAATAATTCCACCGGAGTTGTTCATTCCTTACAAATCAAGTTAATAATATGATAAGAAGAAAAGAAAATAAAAACCCCAATAGCTTCTGCTGACCGAGGTTTTATTGTTTAATATCAACAGTGTTATTACACGGCGCCTTCACATTTCAAGACAGAAGGAATTGTCAACAGAATAATTTTAAAATCGGTATAGAAACTTAGAT
>JBAYPL010000037.1:0-15437 GCA_041677745.1 Kapaibacterium sp. (SeqCode) | reverse complement strand
TCCTTTATCTGTAATTCTTGATAAAGATTATTCTTTGAGTGAGTTCTCACCGAAATCAATTGTATTTTATATAAGTTACGACTATATGAATCTCGACATCAATTCTGCGTTATTAAACCAACAGGTCGTAGCAGATGGAAATAAGTTAATTTTTGAGGAGATATCCGTTGGCAAAATCAAACTCACACTTGAGTTGACTCAAGCGAATTTATTAATAGACGGAAATTTGCTTTCATTGAAAGTAAAGGCTCTGCTTGGAAATTCAACTCATGCTATTATAGCATTGGATTCAGTATCGGTACAATCTTCTATACCGGCTGCGATAGAAATTTCAAATCAAACAGAAATCGAGATAACCGGAGAGTGTGATATTGAAGGCAGACTACTTGAAATTAATGGTGAGTTGGCAGTTTCAGCTTTTAAACTTCCTTCTTCATCATCAATACAAATTGAATATTCTACAATCTCAGATGAAAAGACTATACTTGAAATTTATACATACACAGGAGAGTTGTTAGAAACCCTGATAAACAAACCTGTCTCGGTAGGTAGGCACAGCCATTTATTTGATTCTGCAAATCTGTCTGAAGGTATGTATTTAATAGTATTGAAAAACGGGGTAAGAACGAAAACATACAATTTACTTTTTATTAAGTAATTCTATATGTATTTTTGTAATAGAATTTGAATCTAAATAGATAAAACTTTAATAGATGAAGTCAGAGGATAAGGAGCATTTAAAGGAACAACTGCATCAGACCGAAAAGCAGCTGTTATGGTACAAGTCATTTTTCGACAACGCCACTGATGCGGTGTTTATAGTACAGCCGAAAACATGGAGTGTACTCGACGTGAATGAATATGCAGCTCAAATATTAGGAATGAGTCGAAATGATTTGTTAGGTGAGATATTACCACAATTCAGACGTATATTTAAACTTTTAAGTAAGTCAAACTCAACAATTGTTCTAAGCGAATTATCACTGGAGAATAACTCCGGCGAGCAAGTAATGGTTGAAGTAAGCGCAAGGTTCATGAAATTTGACGGCAGTGAATTGATTCTTGCATTAGCACGTGATGTAAGTGAGCAACACGCATTAACAGACAAGCTTGTACATGCGGATAAACTTGTCCTTTTAGGTCAATTGTCAGCCGGTGTAGCACATGAAATCCGAAATCCTCTTGCAGCAGTAAACCTAAATTTACAAGTATTGAAAAGAAGATTTACACCTGAAGCACCGGAGTATGAATTCATAGATACTGCTTTACAGGGAGTTGACAGAATTTCTCGCATTGTGGAAGTAACACTGAACTTTTCACGCCCTGCAATGCCCGACATAAAGGATGTACAACTTAATAGTCTTATTGTAAATACTCTTGAGTTAGTTACAGCTATGATTAAAAGAAAGGAGATTAAAGTCGAACTGAAGTTTGACGAAAGTCTTCCTCATATTGCTGCTGATTCAAAACAGATTCAACAAGTCCTCGTAAATCTAATCACAAATGCAAGTGATGCTATAAAAATAAAAGGAATAATCAAGATTGAAACTTATACAGAGAAATTCGGCAAAAACAGCGAAGGCAGATATGCTGTGGCAGCAATCTCAGATAATGGTACCGGCATTATGCCTGAAGACCTGACAAAGATTTTCAATCCATTTTTTACGAGAAAGGCTGACGGTACCGGTTTAGGATTGCCAATAACCCAAAGGATACTTCACCAGCACAGTGGAATTATTGACGTAGAGAGTTCTTTTGGTATTGGTACTACTTTTTACATAAAACTACCGGTTCATAATCAAACAAAAAATAAATAATCATACATCAAGCTATTTTTATCAATTATTTGCGGAAAAAGTGTTATATTTAGGATTGTATTTGTTGTAGCTAAAATTTATTAATATTAAAGTGTCAAAACAAAATTATACTATAGTGGTCATCGAAGATGATCCTTTGGTGAACTCAACCATCAAAGGCATTTTGTCTTCAAAATATTCCCGTGTAGAAACTTATACGGATGCAGTCAAGGGGACAGAAGAGTTACACATGGTTGCACCTGACCTGGTTCTACTTGATATATTCCTCGGACATTCCAATGGCTTGGATATACTCGAGCAACTTCGCAAGCAAGGCTACACCATGCCGGTGATAATCATGACAGCCTTCAGTGACATTAAAATGGCTGTAAGAGCTATGAAGCTTGGCGCCGAAGACTTTATTGTCAAGCCACTCGACCTCGAACAGCTTGAGGTTTCGGTGGACAGGTCGCTCAAAAATTTCGACTTGCGTCGTCGTGTGGATTTGCTTTCAGAGCAATTGAAGAAAGAAATCCCGAGTGAAATTCTGGGAAGCTCTACCGGCATGAAAGAGGCTATGGATATGGCAAAGATTATTTCTCATGCCGATGACACTACTGTATTAATTTTAGGTGAATCCGGTACAGGTAAGGAATTGATGGCACGTTTTATTCATGAAAATTCTCCTCGTGCAAAAGGTCCCTTCGTAACAATCAATTGCGGTGCCATACCCCGTGAACTCGCAGAGAATGAATTATTCGGCTATGAAAGAGGTGCCTTCACAGGTGCTACAGAAAAAGTTAAACCCGGGAAATTTGAACAGGCTCAACACGGCACTATACTGCTTGACGAAATTGCCGAGTTAAGTCTCGAGCTTCAAGTTAAATTGCTTAGAGTATTGCAGGAGAGGAAATTTTACAGGCTCGGAGGCGCTAAGGAAATTGCCGTAGATGTTCGTGTTATTGCATCTACGAACAAAGATTTAGAGGTTCTTGTTGAACAGGATAAATTCAGAGAAGATTTGTTTTACAGATTAAATGTTGCTCGTATTACTCTTCCACCACTGCGGGAAAGAGGTGAAGACATAATAAAATTAGCAACATCGTTTGTTAAAGAATTTAACAAGAAATTCAACAAAAATGTCAGTGGATTTTCTGCTGAAGCTGCAGATATACTGAATTATTATCATTGGAAAGGTAATGTCAGAGAGCTTAGAAATGTGATAGAACGAGTTGTGCTATTAGAGCAAGGTACTGTTGTAACTAAGGATTCTCTGGGATTTCTAAAGCCGGGCACGATAACTACTGTCACACCCTCTAAACAGGAGATTACTCTCGCAGCCGGACAGCACTTTTTAAAAATTGCCGATACCGGCGTCGAGATGGCTAATGTTCTTAAAGATTTGATAATTCAAACTCTTAAAATCACAGGCGGAAACCAAATCAAAGCTGCAAAATTGCTGGGCGTGTCGAGAGCCAAATTACGATATAGAATTGAACAATTAGGTATAAATATTTCCGGAAAAGAAATTTCATGATTCTTGGTTGAAAATTATGTCCAATAATACAATACTGCAATATCTGATTGAAGGCGAAGCTGATACTTTCTTAAAAAAAGCTTCGGAGTTAGACTCGGGGACATGGAAATCAGAAGAAAACATTAAACTTCTGATTAATTCCATTTGTCTTGACAATCTTGGGATTAGAGATTATGTGTACAGGATTGTACTTACATTTGACGATGAAGGTAAAAGCCTTGCAGCATTACAACTGTGCCAATATCTTTATGCTGCTGAACTCGAAGTTCGTAATTTCGCAGCAGATTTATTGATAAAACTCGGCACCGTGTCAAACCCTTATCTAATCAAACTGCTGAATGACGACAATATTGATGTCAAGAAATTTGCTTCAGATATTCTCGGATTGACCGGCACAGACTCCGAACTGCCTCATCTTGTAATTTTGCTTAATGATGATGACCTCAATGTCGTCAGCTCCGCAATTGAAGCCATCGGCAATATCTTCGAGCGATACGAAAAGGAAATTCCTCTCGGAGACTCCATGTCCGAGATGCTGTTTAATTATTATAAATTTAACAAGCCCGATATCAAGCCAATACTTATTTTGACTCTGTCAAAAATCAGCAGCAGCAAATCATCCGATTATCTGATGAAAATCCTTGAAGACGAAGATGATATTTTCATAAGGAGCACGATAATTGATGGTCTTGCTCTATGCGGGAGCTCAGAAGAAGTATATAATTATTTATTGAAAGAACTGCCCAACTTACAGCCTGAACTTCAAGTTGTGGCTTTAAAAGCTTTAGTCGCTGTAAGCATAAGAATAGGTATGGATATAATTGTTGATGATTCAATCAAACAAGCAGCATACATAGCTTTGTTTGATAATGATGGAGATATACAGACAGCCGGTATTATTGCTCTTGGTGATGTCTTTCACATTGAGGATTTGGAACCGATTGCAAGAGTTTACTCCCAAGGTGATGAACATATCAGGCAATATATTCTTTCTGTCATGATTGAATCAAGAAACATTCATTTGATGAGTGAATTTCTTAATATCTTATTCCCTAATTTAATATCGGGAAATAATTACCCTATGGCTCTTGAATTTGCAGGTATTGTCAGAGAATTAGCCGGAGAACTGCATGAAGATTCAAAAGAGCAAATTATCAAAATCTGTATTGTAGGATTTTCAGGATATGTTGATAATGATGAGTATGAAACTTTTGAAATTTTTAGGACAATATCACCGAACTTATTTGATGATGTATTATCAAGTCTGATAAGCTCAAATCTTCAAGAAAATACTAAGTACCTAATACTTCAAAAGTATTTTGAAACGTTAGTTTAATTTAAGGAACACAATGGCTGCCGGCAGTTTATTCGATATAAAGTTTAAGAAAAAAGATTCTATCAACATTAGTTCATCGGCAATCACTGCCAATGCCGGTAAAGAAATGTCAGATTTTGAATTTGACACTTTAAGGTCCTTGATTTATGATAAGAGTGGAATTTACTTTACTGACAGCAAGAAATATCTGCTTGAAAGTCGTATAACAAGAAGGATAAATGCCAATAATTTAGACTCGTTTACCGCATATATTAATCTAATCCAATCGTCACCTACCAGAAAGGAATTGGATGCCCTATTCGAAGCCATTACTATAAATGAAACATTCTTCTTCAGAGTACCCCAGCAGTTCGAGGCATTGGAAAATATTATTATACCTGAAATAGCCGGTATCAAGATAAAATCGGGAAATCCCACGCTTCGAATTTGGAGCGCTGCTTCATCATCAGGCGAAGAAGCATATACTATTGCTATAATATTATTGGAAAGAATAAGAAAAAATTATCCTAACATAAATTTTCAAATAATTGGTACCGATATAAATTCAGCGGTATTAGGTTCCGCAGAACATGGGATTTACAAAGAATACGCAGTCAGGAATGTGCCGGAATCGTTGCTTAACAAATATTTTGATAAATCAGAAAATCAATATTACTTAAAGGAAGAAGTAAAAAAACTTGTTAAGTTTACAAAAATCAATCTTTATGATTCTAATGAATTGCGTTCAATTCCGCCCTGTGATATTATATTCTGCGCCAATGTCCTGATTTACTTTGACATTCCCTCCAAACAAAAGGTAGTGTCTGAATTATACAATATACTCACAAAAGGGGGCTACTTGTTTGTCGGATATTCAGAATCACTGCACGGTGTATCCAAGGCATTCAAGCTGGTTCATTTACCTAAAGCAATGGCATATCAAAAAGAATAGGGAGAAATCAATGTCAAAAGTCATTCTTGTGGTTGAAGATTCACCATCAATACGTAAATTTATTTCACTTGCTCTGAAGATACAGAGCTATCAAGTTATTACAGCCGAAGATGGTATAAAAGCTTTGGAAATTATGGCAGTTACAAAAATAGACATGGTATTGACGGACTTGAACATGCCGAATATGGACGGCATAAAGCTTATTAAAGAAATTCGCAACCTTCAGGATTATGAAGAGTTGCCGATAATTATTCTCTCTTCACTTACGAGTGAAAGAGATATTCAGGATGGTCTTGATGCAGGAGCGAATTCATACCTGATTAAGCCATTTAATACAAAGAAAATTCAGTATGAAATTTCAAAATATTTATAAATAGTTAATAGTACGGATTGATATGAAATTTCTGGTCGTTGATGATTCGCCAACTATGAGGCGAATTGTAATAAATGCACTAAAAACCTTCGGTTACGATGATTTTCTCGAAGCTGCCGACGGTATTGAAGCTTTGGAGGTACTCAGAACTCGAAAAGCCGATTTTGTAATTACGGATTGGAATATGCCAAACATGAGCGGGCTGGAACTCACAGTAAAAATCAGAAGCGAATCTGAATTCGGCAATATTCCTATTCTCATGGTAACTACACGCGGACTGAAACAGGATATCATTGATGCACTCAAAGCAAGAGTCAACAATTACATTGTCAAACCTTTTACACCAATAGTACTTAAAGAGAAAATTGATACGATTTTAAAGAACCTTGCACAATAAAGGATTAGTATGATAGCCGATGATTTAAATATTTTATTGCGAAAAGCCGATGAATTACGTTCATTATTTGTTCTTGGTCAGAAAGTAATCCCCTTCTTGGAAGAAATTTTCCTTTTTGTCAGTGAAATACAGCCTCTCTTAGATGAAATCAACAGTTCTATCAAGGATAATCTAAGGAGGATGCCGAGTGCCTCTAAACAACTGTCTAAAGTCACTGAAGCAACCGAACTTGCAACAAATGAAATTCTGGATTTAGTTGACGGGATTTTGTTCAATACTGACACTTTGAATGCAAATCTCGACAAAATCAGCAGAATCAGCGACTTAGATGCCAAGCAACCCATTGAGATTCTTGAGATGGTGTGTTCTGCCATTGAAAACGGTGAAGACCTAATGATGATACTGCCGGAATTGAAAACCGTTATCGAACAATTGAAAACCGGAATCAGCGGCGAAAGAAACAGGGTTGTTTATAATACTCGTGAAATCATTAAAACTATCAAATCCGATTCTTCATCTATAATGATTTCTCTCCAAGTACAAGATATTACTTCTCAGCAAATAGCTGCTGTAAATAAACTTTTAGAGACTGTCCAAGAGAAGCTTGAAATGATTTTAAGACATTTCAAAGACTATGACTTAACTGATATAACCGGCTCTGATACACCCTTAGATGATGACAGAGAAATTAAAGTATCAAAACTTCACAGAGAAATTGCATTCGACCCGACTGCCGTTGACTCTTTAATGAACAGCAACAACAGGCAGCAAGAAGTAGATGAACTTATTAAAGAAACACAGGAATCCATCGCTAAGAGTGAATCAGGCTCTAAGAATAGTACCTCAGATATCGAAGATAACACACTCGACACTGATGACGATTTCGTTACACAAGATGATATTGATAAAATGTTCAACAAATAACAATTGAAATGATTAACTTTGAAGATTCTGAAATGCAGGAGATACTTTCAAGTTATCTCGTGGAAACAGGTGAATTACTCGAAAAACTGTCAGTAAATTTGATTGAGCTTGAGAACAATCCTGAGGATACGGAGCTGACCAATAAAATTTTCCGTTATTTTCACACTATAAAAGGTACATCTTCATTTATGGGTTTTGATAATATTTCCGAATTGACTCATTCTGCGGAAGATTTATTGAACAAAATCAGACACAACGAAATCGGCGTTTCTCGAAATATAATTGATGTCCTTATGGATACAAGAGACCGTGTAGAATCAATGATGATTTCCATAAATGACACTGAAGAAATCAAATTCGACGATTTGGTCAGCAGAATAGATGAAGTATCCGGTGCTGAATCCGAAATCCGGCATAAAAACACTTCCAAGCTAAATGATACTGAAAATTTTACAGTTTCAGCTATTGATAAGGTAATCAATTCAGAAGATATGTTTCATGGAAGCGGTGATTTCAATGATGATGAATTAGCATTGATTGATGCGGCTTTTTCGGAAGTAGCAAAGTCACTAAACCAAGTAACGCCTGAAAACAGCAAGAACGATATTACTAACGATGAACACATAAATAATAAAGACAAAAATATTGAGTATAAATTACAATCTCAGTTAAATAATATTAATAAAGATACTCTAAGGATTGATGTTAAGCGAGTTGAAGCTCTTATGGATTTGTCCGGTGAATTAGTGTTGGGCAGAAACAGACTGACACAAATTACTGAACGGTTTGCAAACGGGAAAGATATTAAACAACTGACAAACGATTTGATTGAAGCAACTAATCAAATTGACAGAATAACAAGCGAGATTCAAGCTTCTATTATGAAAATGCGTATGGTTCCCATTGGCAGATTATTCCAAAAAGCTCCAAAGATTGTAAGAGATATTGCCAAAGAATTTAATAAGAATATCAGATTAGTATTGGAGGGTGAGGATACTGAGGTTGATCGGGGAATAATTGAAGAACTTAATGACCCGCTTGTGCACATGATAAGAAATTCTTGCGATCACGGTATCGAAACAGAAGAAGATAGAATTAAAGCAGGTAAAAATCCCAAAGGCACAATTAGACTTACCGCATATCAGGAAGGTAATCACATTACGGTTAAAATTATTGACGACGGCAAAGGTATTGACCCGGAATTAATCAAAAGAAAAGCTGTGGAAAAAGGCTTTATTTCCGATGAATATTCTTTCAACTTAAGCGACCGTGAAATTTATCAGCTGATTTTTACACCCGGTTTCAGCACTGCTGGAAATGTTACTTCTGTTTCAGGTCGCGGTGTAGGTATGGATGTAGTCAAAACCAATATCAATAAACTGAAAGGAATAATTGAGATTGACTCTGTCAAGGGTTCCGGCAGTGAATTTATAATAAAATTACCTTTGACACTTGCGATAATTCAAGGCTTGCTGGTTCAATCATCCGAAAATATTTATGCTTTACCTCTTAACTCGGTGGTTGAGGTTGTATCTTACGACACAGCCGACGTACATTCTGTAAATAACAGACTTGTTGCAAGAATCCGTAATCAGATTTTGCCTCTTATTGACTTGAATGAAATTACAAACGACAAGAGAAATGACAACAATAAGTCAAAATATGTAGTCAACTTAGCCGTTGGAATTGACAGAATCGGATTGATTGTTGATGAACTGCTTGGGCAACAGGAAATTGTAATAAAGCCCCTCGGCGATTACCTCACTGATGTTGAAGGAATTGCAGGCTCTACTATCATCGGCGACGGACGAGTAATAATGATTCTTGACACACAAGACATTATAAAAAAATATAAAGAACAAAGCGACTTAAAATATCATGAGCGATAATTTAAATAATGAGAATTTATCAGGAGTTGAGAAATACGGTTTCGATGATGAAGATATTTTTTCGGGCGACGGAAAAATTTTAGAGAATTCATCAAGTAAGACCGATATTGATGAAAGCAATTCGACAGCAAATATTGAACCGTCCTCTCTCGATAATCCACTGCTTAACGCCAACGACTTGGTTGATGTCATCCAAAGCTCCAACAAAGCGACTGCAAATACACTTAAAAGTCCGGTTCTCCATAGCGGAAATCTTATAAAAAGCGACAGCAATGGTAAAAATCGAGTCTTGTCCCCTATTGATTTTCAGAAAGAAATTGAAAAATCTGTTGGTGGCGGGAAAATTGACTGGTCTGCAATTGCGGAAGAACCGGAGAATGATATTTTGAGCGATGAATTTCTCGACTTTGTGGAATTTCCATTAATTTCCGGGGATAAAAAAACCACCACCGGAAAGAATCTAATTTCTTCTGATGATCTTAAGCCCACTAAACGTAAGGTTGAAATTACCGATTCGAGTGACCCGATAAACGAAGATCATCAAACTTCCGTTGAGATTAACCGTAATGAAAACGGAGAAATCGAGAGTTTAGCTGTGTATTGCAAGTGCGGTGAGCTTACTCAAATTAATTTCAACTATATGGATGACAACAATACTCTCGCGAATAAGGAATATTTCAAGTCCGACAGTTCAATTAAACCTGTGAACTTCGAAGAAGTGAAATTGAAAAAATAATTTATAAATATATTGGTTTTCAAACAATAGAATTTATAATTTTTAGTAGCTCCGTAGCCCTTTGAAATATTTATAAAATATTATTCAAACTGTGATTCAAGGGAAAACGTCGCTTATTGTTTTTTATACAAAACAGCAAAGAAGATAAAATTGAACGGATTTTTTTGTGCAGAAGTAGTTCTAAGAGCTTACATTGACGGTTATTTTCCAATGGCAGAGCACCGTAACGGTAATATTTATTGGCATTCACCGGACCCCCGTGCAATTTTCCCCTTGTATGAGATACAAGCTTCACGAAAGGACAGACAATCATTCAGAAAATATAATTTTACATTTACAACTAACAAAAGATTTGATGATGTAATCAGATATTGTGCCGAAAGAGACGATACATGGATTAATGATGAAATTAAGATGACATATATTGAATTGCACGAATTAGGTTATGCTCATTCTATTGAGACTTATCATGAAGATAAACTCGTCGGAGGTCTCTATGGAGTATCAATTGCCGGAGCCTTCTTCGGGGAATCAATGTTCAATATATTACCCAATGCATCAAAAGCCGCTTTCTACTATTTGATAGAGCATCTCAAATCGAGAGGTTTTTTATTACTCGATTCTCAATACATCAATCCATTTACCAAGCAACTTGGTGCAATTGAAATCAGAAAAAGTACATATTTGAAGCTGTTAAAACAGGCACTAAATTTGGAAGTAAAATTTACTTAAAGAATATTTATATATAAAGTAACATTTACTGAAATTAAACGTAATTCAGTTTAGTCAATAAAGAATATTTTATTTTAGAAAATGCCGAAACTCAATAAACTTGTCTTCTTAGTAGCGGGAATCATCTTTTTCCTTGTAAGACTCACAGGCGATATGCTTTTATATTCGCTTGATATGTCAAAAGGTGATGCTGCTGTTTATTGGTATTTCATCTCTACTGCCGCAATATTTGTTTCATTTGGCGTTTATTTTCTAAAAGATGTAAGCAATGATATTGTAAATAAATCAGGCACAAGCGGGGACAACTTTCTAAATTCCATATATCAGACTTTTGTCTTATCATTGATAATTGTACTACTACTTATATTCTTTTCATTCAGAGAAACTGCGGAGCTTTTTCAAAGGGCTTACCTCGGTATAATCTTGGCAGATTTTATCTTCATTTATACAGTCGTTGTTAGTATGGTAAATTTTCAATTTACCTATAAATGGCTGTGGTTTAAGAGGCACAGACTCACCAGATTTTATTTATTTCTAATAACAATGCTTATATCCATTGTCATAGCAAATGATATCGCATATACTTTCATTGTCAATGATGCTAAAACATGGCTCAGCAAGATATCATCAGGCATGTATTTAATCATGTATGTTGTTACTTTCCTTGCCAATAAGAAGACTGCATGGATTGCGAATCTGCCCAGACCGCAGAAGACAAAATTTTTCTGGATGCTTTTCTTAAATATACTAATTGTAATATGGGTTCTAATGGAAGTAAGCAATGAAGACTCGATGGTATTTTCTAATTTCTACATTGCTTATCCGATGACCATATCTTTGATGGCGGCATCGTTTGTATTCTATGGCGTATATCTTTTCAGAAATTTTATGAGTTTACTTGCCGTTTTACCATCATCAGTGATAGTTGAAAGAAAGTCTTCCGAAATAAATACATTGACATACTTGAACAAAATAGTAGCAGAGTCGGCTACTAATGACCGCAAAACACTGCTCGACACTGTTGCAGGTCTTGCTCTTCAAGCATGCAACGCCCATGGTGCCTGGACAGAAATATATACCAACGACAATAATATTATTGGTTCATGTATTAATATTTCACCTCCTACTATTTTTCAAGCTCATAAAGTATATAATATTGATTCATTTTTTATCAAAATTGAGAGACCGCAATTAATTGAATCTGTACATGAGATTAAGGAACTTGAAGGATTGACAAAATTAGCTCCCGATGTTAAATCTCTGATTGTCATACCATTATCAACTTCAGCAAAAAGAGAAGGTTCTTTGATAGTCTTTGATTCTGAAGATTTTTCATTGGAACAAGATGATTTAAACATTCTCACAGCATTCGGTGATAATGTCCGAATTGCGCTCGAGAATTCGAGACTTTTGCATGAATCAGTTGAAAAGGAACGTTATCGCAATGAGCTTATGCTTGCAAGAAACATGCAAAGCAAACTTTTGCCACAGAAAATTAGTCAACCTGAATCATACTCGGTTTCCGCATTTTCTATTCCGGCAATGGAAGTCGGTGGTGATTATTATGATATGGTCAAACTGAAAAACGGCAACTATTGTCTATTGATTGGAGATGTATCAGGTAAAGGTATTTCAGCTGCTTTCTACATGGCACAACTCAAAGGAGTTGTTTTATCTAAAGCTTCAGAGTCTGAGAATGTGAAAGAATTATTGTCTAAAATTAATATCACACTCTACAAAAATATGGAATCTCAGATGTTTATCACTATGTCTGCGCTTTCTTTCAATATTGAATTGAATAACATAAGTATAGCAAGAGCTGGGCACATGCCGTTTTATCACAAATCAGGGACTGATATTTTCGAATATATTCCAAAAGGTATCGGTATTGGCTTGACTGATGACAAGATTTTCGATAAGTATTTAGAACAAATTGATGTATTGCTTGACGAAGGTGATACTATTCTTATGTTTACTGACGGACTAAATGAAATGAGAAATACTGAGGGCGATGAATTTGGCACCGACAAATTGAAACAATTTTTCCTCGAATCAGAGAAAAACGATTCACATGAATTGATTGATAGTTTTAAAAGTCATTTAGAAGATTTCTCTAAAAATGCAAAACATCATGATGATATGACTGTTTTATTTATAATGAGAGATAAATTATAAAAATATTAATGAGTTCGGAACGCTTTTTGATTTATATTGATATGATGTTTTTTACAACTTAGGTGTTAATATGTCTATAGATGAGAAGTTCAAAGTCGAGACAGAAATTCTTAAGCACGACGTTTTATGTATGAAATTGAACGGCTTCTTGGATGCTCATACTGCTCCAATATTAGAGAATGCTGTTCAATCAGCAATAACGGAAAATAATTTCAAAATAATTATGAATTTCGAGAAGTTAGATTATATCAGCAGTGCCGGACTTGGTGTATTTATGTCATTCATCGAAGAAATCAGGTCTAACAACGGAGATATTAAGATGACAGGAATGAATGACAAGGTCTTTACTGTATTTGACTTACTTGGTTTCCCCATGCTATTTGACATCTCTCCAAATACTGACGAATTGATGACTAAATTTGTAGATTATGATAATCATTAAAATGAAACACATTAATCATAATGAAAAATGTCTTTGTACAATTTCAAGCTCTTCGGAGTTAGAAAAAATCAGAAATTTTGTGATTTTGTGTGCCGAAAAGTTCGGTTTTGATGATAAAGAGAGCCACAATATTGCCCTTGCGGTTGATGAAGCATGTTCAAATCTAATTAGATACGGATTTAAATATAATTCAAAACATGATATTCAGGTTAATATAAGTTCAAATGATGAACACAAGTTTGTAGTAAGTATAAGTGATAATGCTCTACCCTTCAATCCGACAAAAGTCGAATCACCTAACATGGAAGAATATTTCCGCCAGTTTAAAAAAGGCGGCTTGGGCATTCATCTCATGAAATTGGTTATGGATGAAATTGACTATATCCCCAAATCAAAAAATAATCCGAGAAACACATTGCTCTTAAAGAAGTATTTGAAAATATAATCTATATATAATATCTGCAATGCTTTAAATCTTACAATTAAATATTAATACTTCTCATGTGATAAGTATATCAAAGTCTTATAATTCCGAATAATAGTATAGTAATTATACAAATCATAATCACAAATAAAAAAAAAGTCTGACACTAATTAAAGTATCAGACTTTTTAAATAAAATAGCTTGGCGACGACCTACTCTCCCACAAGGCTGCCCTAGCAGTACCATCGGCCCGGTGGAGCTTAACTTCTCTGTTCGGAATGGGAAGAGGTGTACCCTCCGCGGTATAGCCACCAAGCAAATATTTTCAGTTAATATATGGGAGTAATACCTATTCGGCAAGTATTAACTTCTTCACATGTAATACTGCACCTTTTTCATCACAAAATACTATAAAATACAATTTTCCTTTTTCCAATTTCAAATCAAGATTTTGTATTTTGAAATCAACTTCTCCATTTAATATTTTATGTTGAATAGGATTTGGGGCAGCTATATCTTTAGCTTCATAAACATACACATCTATATTTTTGTTAGATTTACCAATCGCTTCATCATTAATAATTTGTAATGCACTTTTTGTCCAACCTCCATCTCCATCAACATCATAACCAACAATTGTTGTTATTCTACCACCATGATACCATTTAATAATACAACCATGTCGAAAATAAAATATGTCATAAAACTCCAATCCGTTTTCATCAGCACCTAACAATACATGTTCACTAGAAAGATAGGCACCAAGTCTAGCATAATCAATTGGGGTTGCAAATATCGGCCGACTTTGCAGTTGCATTGATAATAAATATAATATAATCAAAATTATTGCTTTTTTCATTGTTTATTGTCTCCATATTTTTTTAATATTAACGACATCGTTTTCAATATTTCTAAAAACAACAATATAAATTACATCAACTTCCAAATTAAAATTATAAATGTAATCCATATTGTTGCCGGCAACCAAAAATCTCGCAATATATGAATCACCTACATGAAAGGCTTTATATATTTCAACAAATACATCATTTGATGAATTTATGATAATTTGATTATTATTTATAACACTGATTTCAATTTCCTGCTGCCACAAACTATTGCATTGATCACCGATACAACTTGTATTTGTGCAGTAATCTTCGGTCATATTTGTGGCATCAAATTGATATTCAAAATTAATATAGCCGTTTTCAAAACAATTAACAAGTTTATTTTGATATTTTGAGCTGTCATTAGCAAGACGCTTAACATTTGTATCATGCCACATCATACTTCCATATACCGGATGTAAAACACTATCGTACAATCTTGTAAGACAAGATAATTGTATTGGTGTTCTTGTTAAATTGCTTAGACTATCCAACATTTCAGGTTCATCGGTTTCAATATATTGGTATTGGAGTAACGAATCCCAGGGATAGGCATTAACATTATTATTTAATAATAAAGTAACTGTTAAAAGGATAGATATAAGAAGCATTTTTTTATAAACAAATCTACTCATAATAATATACCTCAAATAAATAAATTAAATAACAAATTATGTAATAAATATAAACAGAAATAAACGTTTAAGAATTAACTTAAACGTTTATTAGAAAATAATAGCTTGGCGACGACCTACTCTCCCACAAGGCTGCCCTAGCAGTACCATCGGCCTTACGGTGCTTAACTACTCTGTTCGGAATGGGAAGAGGTGTACCCTCCGCGGTATAGCCACCAAG
>JBAYPL010000036.1:0-15475 GCA_041677745.1 Kapaibacterium sp. (SeqCode) | reverse complement strand
TGACTTCTCTATTCACGATGAGTTATATCAAAGATGCTGCTAAATCAGCAGGATATATTAAATAAAAAAAAAAGCCGGAATTTCCGGCTTTTTTTTTAATGATTCTTGGACTTACCAGGAAGCACGTCTTCCACCACCGTTACCAAATGAACGGTTTTGTGAGCCGCGGTTTCCACCGTTAAAATCCGGTTTTCTGTCACGTGCTTCATTAACGGTCAATTTTTTACCGTAATATTCAGCTCCGTTTAAGTCTTCAATAGCCTTGTTTGCTTCAGAATCGCCCATTTCAACAAATCCAAATCCTTTTGACCTGCCTGTCTCACGGTCTAAAATGATTTTTGCAGATACTACTTCACCATATTCAGTGAAGATTTCATTCAATTCTTGCCCGGTTGTAGCATATGGCAAGTTTCCTACATAGATATTCAAAAGATACTCCAAAAAAAAAAATAATAAAAAGCAGTCTTTGCTGCTCGAAATTGAGTCAGGATAAAATTAGGATTAGATGCTTATTGTGGGGCAGATTCTAAGATACTATTCTATCAAATTCAATTTACACGATTAAATACATTACAAAAATAAGTATTTTTATATTTATATACAAATATTATTTTTAATTTTTAAATTTATTTTCTTTCTGAGTACTAATTGTTGCTGTTAATAAATCCCACAATGCCGTTGAATTTTTAGAAACAAAAATACTAAGCGGTGACGATGGTGAAGAAGTAGAGTTATTGGAATTTTCAACAATATTCAGAAAGTCACACGGTATAATATCGCAGGCTTGTATTTCAGGAAGAAGTAGTCTGCGTTCTGATAATCCTGCTTGATGATAATGTTTTGATGTAGTGAAAATAAATCATCAGCCGGATACATCAATCAGGCTTTGATTACAAGCGTATTTAATATTGGTTTCATTTCCTACTTATTACTTATGCATATTAGCTAAACTAACCAATTCTCGCCTCGGTATAGTCGTAATATCTAAATGAAATTTGAAAAAATTTTTCTGAAACAATAGGTCAGTTATTCAATTGTTAGTGGACATTTTGAATATGATTATATTTCAACATTATCTTTTATTTTTCTTCAATTAATATTACTTTTGTAATTATTATAAAATTTATGGCGGATTAAATAAGATGAAAAGCTCTGAAAATCATAAAATCAAAAAAGCATTAATTTCTGTGTCCGATAAAGATGGCATAGTTGATTTTTGTAAGTCTTTAGATGAGCTTGGAATAGAAATATATTCCACGGGCGGAACCGCTAAATTGTTAACAGACAATCAAATTAACGTCAAAAGTGTAAGTGAACTAACAAAATTCCCTGAGATATTAGACGGACGAGTAAAGACATTGCACCCTGCTGTACATGCCGGATTGTTGGCTGATTTAGGCAAAGAGGAACACCTTCGGCAATTGGTTCAACATTCTCTTGAATCAATTGATTTGCTTGTTGTTAATTTGTATCCATTTGAAGAAACATTGAAAAATGAGAATTCAACACATGAAGAATTAATCGAAAACATTGATATCGGAGGACCGACAATGTTACGTGCTGCTGCCAAAAACTATAAATGGACAGTACCGGTGATTAATCCTAAGCGTTATAATGAAGTACTAACATTTCTCAAAGAAAAAGATTTAAGTATTCCTGAGAAGTTTCGTGCTGTCCTTGCAGGTGAGGTGTTTGCTTATACTGCATATTATGACTCCTTAATAGCCGGCTATCTGAATAAGTATAATAGTCAAGAAATTCCTGACATATTGACTATCCCACTTGTTAAGGAGTACGATTTAAGATATGGTGAAAATCCGCATCAGAAAGCCACTTTGTTGGGTAATTTCTCATCATTATTCAAAAAACTGCATGGTAAAGAACTATCATTCAACAATATAATTGATATCAATGCCGCAAGTCAGCTGATTTTAGAATTTGATGAGCCTGCTTGTGCAATAATAAAACATACAAACCCTTGCGGTGTTGCCATTGGAGCTAACTTGAAAGAAGCTTGGGAGCGTGCTTTTGAGACTGATAAATCTTCTCCGTTCGGCGGTATAGTTGCCTTTAACGGAAAAGTTGATGCCGAGCTGGCAGAAACTATACACAGTATTTTCCTTGAGCTGATAATTGCACCCGATTTTTCCGCTGAGGCTCTCGATATTCTGACAAAGAAAAAAGACAGAAGACTTATCGAATGTAATTTAGAAAAAGTAGGGAAAAGTATAGTACATGATATTCGTTCTGTAGCAGGGGGTTTCTTGTTGCAGTCTGCAGACAAAGAGTTGATAGATGAAAATAACATGAGAGTAGTCAGCGAAAGACAACCAACGAAGCAAGAATTAAAAGCATTGATGTTCGCTTGGAAAGTAGTTAAACATGTTAAATCAAATGCAATTGTTTATACTACTGATAATAGAACTTTGGCTATAGGTGCCGGGCAAATGTCAAGAGTAGATTCTTCAAGGATAGCAGTCCAAAAAGCTGAGTTGATGAATCTTGATTTAATCGGGAGTGTTGTGGCGTCCGATGCTTATTTCCCATTTGCCGATGGCTTGACTATGGCTGTTAGTGCCGGTGCTACCGCCGTGATTCAACCCGGTGGTTCTGTCAGAGACGAAGAGGTTATTCAGGAAGCAAATAAAAATAATATTGCTATGATATTTACAAATATGAGACATTTTAGACACTGATATGGCGTTTACTTTCTTTTTCAGAGACAGACATACTCTCGAAAGTTTATCGAAATTGCTTAAAGTGTATTCTGAAGGTTTTTCAAGAATAAAGGTTTGGGATGCCGGTGCTGCAATGGGTCCCGAACCTTATACTTTAGCCATAATTCTATCCGAAGAATTCCAAAAAGAATTATTTGATAAAGTGATGATCACTGCGTCAGATATTGATGAATATGATAAATACGGCGAAACCATATTAAATGCAGTTTATCCTGTGACAGATTTGACTCGAATGCCTCTCAATATTTTTGAAAAATATTTTGTTCCGAGTGATAAGACAGATTATTTTCGGGTTATTGAGCCCATAACTGCAAAAATAAAATTTATCAAACATGATTTACTTAGTTTAAAACCATTCGAAAAAAATTTTCATGCAGTGATATGTAAAAATGTCCTGTTGCATTTTAATCACGAGCAGAGAATTGAAGTTATTAAGATGTTCCATGATAGTCTGGAAACCGGAGCATACCTTGTAACAGAACAGACACAACATTTGCCTGCCGAGTGTGAACATCTGTTCGAGAAATCTGTACCTGATGCCCATATTTACAGAAAAATCTGATTATGCGAGTAAATCTGTTAAAGTCAAACCCTAAAGTCTATTCATGCAACTCTTATTTGATTCGCGGTGACTGGAATGCTATTTCTGACGTAAATGCTCTTATAGATGTGGGAATCGATGGCAGCATCCGTGATGAATTAGAATCGTTATCAACAGGAATCGGTAAAAGGAAATTAGATTGCATTGTCTTGACTCACGAACACTTTGACCATGCAGGAGGACTAAGCAAAATTAAATCAGAATATAATAAACCGGTGGTTTATTCATACTCTAAATTAGCAGATTCCGATGTGCAATTATATGACGGAATGAAAATTAAACTCGGCGATGAAACAGCTGAAATCATTCATACTCCGTGGCATTCTAATGATTCGGTCTGTATATATTTTCCTAAGTCTCGTGTACTCTTTTCAGGAGATACTCTACTGTTTATCAAGTCGAATGCCGGAACTTATCCTGCGGCTTATCTTGAAATGTTGAAACGATTTTTAAAAATGAATTTGAATGTTGTTTATTCCGGACACGATGAACCTGTTGATAAAAATATTAATGCAATGCTTGAATTCTCAATCAGCAATTTGATGAAGAGTGAATTATTAAAATGATGCGGCTCCAAGTGTGATATAAAATCTCGGCGTATCGGTTTGCGAAAATCGAGCTGCTAAGTCTAATCTTAAAAATATCAAAATCTGATTAATGCCGATTCCTGCTTCATAATATATTGATTCACTGCTTGCAGCTGTTTGCTTTACTATCATTTCCTTCCCGTCAATTGGTGACATAATAGAGTTGTCTGTAAATTCACTGTAACCAATGTTCCCGAAAGTGATAAATTCAAGACCAAAGGACGCAACATTCGGAATCCGCAGGACCCCGGGAATAATCTCACCGAAATTATGTTCGAATGAAAAACTTATAAATCTGTCACCGTAAAATTCTTTCACATTCATTCCTCTGAATGAATTTCCTGCGAAACCTGATACCGCTGATTCCAAGCTGAAATATCTTTGGGGAGGCAGTCCTCCCAAGGCAATACCCCCATTAAGACGCATATCTAATCTCCATAGGGGCAGAGTTTGTGTCCTGAGATTCATGCCTGCCACAAATTTCTGATACGAAAAGTCTGACTTCAGTATGTCAGAATCGGATATTAGAGCTTCGAGTCTGAATCCGAAATTTGATAGTCGCCGTTCAGGAGAAAAATTATAATTAAATTCAAAGCCAAGAGCATTATCAATTCCGGCAATAGTGTGTGGATTTTGCCTGAAGGAGACATCTCTGTTAAATATTGAAAACTCGGAATTGATGAACGCAGGACTTTGATTCTCGTGTATAAAATACAACTTAAACGTACTTGGTCTGTCGAATACATTTCTACGAATAAATCTTAACTGTCCTATTCCGCCTTCTATACCAAGCTTTAATCCTTGTGCGTAGTAGTAATCACCATAATCATTATGAAATAGAAGTGATGTGAGTGCTATTGCGTCGGCTCTTACAGCATGAGGATTGTCGGAGCGACGTAAATCATAATAAGCCTCAGCTGATAAGCCTAAAGTTCTTTCTTCATCTGCAAATTGCTTTAATTTCAATGAGACGTACGGTTTTTGGTCAGCAAAACCATAACCGATATTGGCAAAGGCTTCGGTATAATCTGTTATATCGTCTCTTAATCCTATGCCGAGATATGCTCCGTGAACACGATTGTAACGAAAAATATCCTGCCATCCCGTGAATGGCGGTCGTGCAAGTTTTGCAAGCTGCCTGCTCACAGGAGCGAAATATGTTCCGAAAAATCCGTCTGTCAATGCTGAGTCAGGGTTCTCCCTTACTCTTTCGATAGCTTTATATGCATAGATTTCTTGTTCAGTCAATGGGATTACTTCATTTTCAGACCAGAATATTGTGTCAAACTTATCTGCTTCCTTAGAAGATACTACCTTTCTTCTATTGAAGTATTTAGAAGGTATTTCGGTATTAAATTCATAGTCGTAAGCAAAGGTCTCAATTTTTATGTCAACTCTTGGTGATATGACCCAAAGGAATCCTGCATCAATACTTGAATAAATATTCAAATATGATGGAACTACATATTTCCCTGAGATTAAATCGAATGATTGTTTGTAAAACAATACTGCATCAAAAGGCAGTTTGACTGATGTGTTTGGCGTAAGTTCCACGTACTTGGGATATAGATTGACGGTATCCAAGAGCACATATCCCGTAAATTGTTTTCTCATGCCGGACTTTGGTGTAGCGTATATCTTAGCTATTGCTTCATCGGAATCCCGATAACTATCATCCATGACAAAATCATAGAAATCAAGTGCATCTTCATGAAAGGGTGTAGCTATATCATTTGAGATTAATCTTACATAATCCTCATAGGCGTTGATGTTTGTTCCGAATGTTACAAAATTCGCCCGAGCAGGTACATTTGCTGATTGTCTCTTTTGGATTATTTCATTATGATATAGGTCCGGTTTCTTGAAATAACCTTTTGAATATGATTCAAAAATTGATAAAATTGTAGTATCTGTCTCATTGTCGCTCCGTCCGGCAAAAGCAGTATCTGCGGAGGCGGCAAACTTCGTATATAACATATATTTATATGTATCAACAGAATCATTCATGCTCAGCTTCCTTTCGATTGTCAATCTCATGAGCCTCTCCGCAGCAGTTTCAGCAATGACTAAAACACCGCTGCTGAGAGTCGGGTTAATGTCGAGTATTACTTTATGGTCTCTAATGTCGGAATGTATCTCAGTCTCATAAATCTCTGTCTTTCTACCTACCATCGAAAAAAGTATTGTGTGTTTTCCGGCAGGCAGCTTCAAACTGTAATTACCGTTCTTGTCGGTGAATACTCCGATATCCAAGTCCGCAGCTCTAACAGTTACACTACGAAGTGGATTACCTGTTTCACCGTCATAGACTATACCGGAGAAAGTAAAAATACTGTCTTTCCGGCTCTGTAACTCATAGGAGTAAGTATTAGTAAAGCAGAATATCAGAAATAATATTCCGGTGATTATATGTTTTGAATTCATTATTTCTTGGGATAAGATAATGTGTATCTCAATTGATTTGACGATTTAATTACTCAATAATTTGTTACAGAACATGATTTTATGCTTCGGAGTTCATATCTTAATAATCATGTTATTAATAGAATTCATGAAAACATAAAATTTTTTTTAACAGGCAGAATTCATATTTTTGCATTCTTGTTAAATTAACTTATCCGAAAACTACATGTTCGACATTATTTCATATATATCAAAAGAAACAGGTATTATCTCCAAAAGTATTGAAAGTTCGCTAAAATTGCGAAATGAAGGGGGGACCGTGCCCTTTATTGCAAGATATCGAAAAGAAGTTACAGGCAATCTTGATGAAATCCAACTTAGAAATATTTTTGATAAATTTGATTATTTATCCGAGCTTGAGGAACGCAAAAAAACTATCTTAGCTTCCATCGAAGAACAAGGTAAATTGACTGATGAATTGAAAGATAAAATTTTGAATTGCTATCAAAAAAACGAACTCGAAGATTTATACCTGCCTTATAAACCCAAACGCAGAACACGTGCTACAATTGCTAAAGAAAAAGGTTTACAGCCATTGTCCGAGTATATTCAAAATTGTAATTTGAACAATATTAAAGAATGTAATTTAGTATCTGAAGCCGAAAAGTATATATCGGATGAGCTCGGAGTCTCTGATGCAAAATCCGCATTAGCCGGAGCTTCCGATATCATTGCCGAGGAAATTTCAGAACAAGCTGATTTGAGAAATTGGATACGTGAATATTTAATTTCGAACGGTAAGTTTAAGTCAACCATTAAACCCGAGTTCCCGGAAGGTACGACAAAGTATGAATTATACAGGAATTTCGACAAAGCAGTCAAGGATATTGCATCTCATACAATGCTTGCTCTCAGACGTGGTGAGAGTGATGGGGTATTGAATTTAGACCTTGATTTTGATGAAAATGCTATATTGAGTTATCTCGGTTCGAAGTGTTTATTCTCTACTCAAACAGAATTGGTAGAGTTTATGAATTTTGCTGTAAAAGATGCATTTAACAGATTGATGAAACATTCAATAATCGGTGAAGTCCGACTCATGAAGAAAGAATTTTCCGATGAAGATTCAATCAAAGTATTTGAGTCTAATCTGAGACAAATGCTACTTGCTGCTCCGGCAGGAATGAAGCCGGCAATTGGCATAGACCCGGGCTTTAGAACCGGCTGTAAGGTAGTTGTTCTGGACGGAACAGGGAAATTTATAGAGTATAATGCAATATTTCCCCATAATTCTCAGAATGAAAGATTGCAAGCTCATAATTATTTATTAAATATTATAAAAAAGTATGAGATTGAGCTCATAGCCATCGGAAACGGAACAGCAGGCAGAGAAACTGATGAGTTTGTAGCTAATGTCTTAAAAGAATCACAAATCAAACCAATTAAAGTAACTGTTAATGAGGCAGGTGCTTCGATTTATTCTGCAAGTGAAACTGCTGGCAAGGAATTTCCTGAGTTAGACTTGACTGTTCGAGGAGCTATTTCTATAGGCAGGAGGCTACAAGACCCTCTTGCAGAGCTTGTGAAAATTGACCCGAAGTCCATAGGTGTGGGGCAGTATCAGCATGATGTTGACCAGAAACTTTTAAAAAAGAAGTTGGAAGAAACAGTCGAAAGTTGCGTAAATTTCGTTGGTGTTGATTTGAATACCGCTTCTAAGGAATTACTTACTTATGTTTCAGGATTAACTGAAAAGATTGCAGAAAATATAATTAATTGGAGAAATGAAAACGGTGCTTTCAGAAATAGAAAGCAGCTTCTGTCAATTCCAAAGCTGGGACCTAAAACTTTTGAACAAGCTGCCGGATTTTTAAGAATCAGAAGCGGTGAAAATCCTTTAGATAATACCGCTGTACATCCAGAAAGTTATTTTATCGTGGAGAAAATTGCTAAAGATTTGAACTTTGAATTGGAAAATGTTTCTAAAGTTCAGGACAAATTGAAGTCAATAGACCTGAAAAAATATATTGACGATAAAATTGGCGAACTGACTCTTAAAGATATTCTTTCCGAATTAGAAAAGCCGGGAAGGGACCCGCGGGAAGAATTCAAATATGCCGAGTTCAAAGAAGGCATCACTGAGATTTCTCATTTGAAGCCCGGCATGGAGCTTGAAGGTGTTGTAACAAATATTACAAATTTCGGTTGCTTTGTTGATATAGGCGTTCATCAGGACGGACTCGTACATATTTCGGAAATGTCTGACAATTTTGTCAAAGACCCTGTAAAAATCGTTAAGGTTGGGCAAGTAGTGTTAGTGAAAGTACTTGAAGTAAATGAAAAGTTAAAACGGATTCAACTTACAATGAAATCCGGGAAAAAAATAAGCAGACCTAAACGAAATGAGAGTAAATACAGTCTTGAAGATTTGAAATCTAAGTTTGCCTGAATATTAAGAGTTTAGTATGAGATACCTGAAAGCAATTATGTTTCTTATCCTGTCGCTGGTTCTTCTGTTCCTTGTGACAGGACTGTTTATGCCGTCTGAATATCAGATTGAAAAGTCAGTTGTAATTGATGCTCCTCTTGAGTTGGTTTATACTCAGTGTTTGGATTTAAATAATTACAATCAATGGAATACATGGTACGAGGAAGAGCCGTCTGCTTATTTGCCGATTGATATGCAAGCGGGTGTTGGGCAAGTCTCAAAATGGAATGGTGATGTCGTCGGCACAGGGAAAATTACTGTTACTAAAGACGATAGATATTCACATATCGAGAAAAAGTTAGAGTTTGAAGAGCCCTTTGAATCGGTAACCAATGTATGGTATGACTTTGAAGAAAGTAACGGCAAAACGTCTGTCGTGTGGAGTGCCGGAGGAGATTTGTCCTATCCTGTTGAAGTATTTATGAAGGTAATGATTGAATCAAATCTGTCCAATGATTTTAATCATGGTTTGACTAATTTAAAAAAAAGATGCGAAGAAATGAAAAAAGAAAAGAATAATTAGAGCATATATTCTCCTAAGGGTCAGAAATTAGACTCGTCTTTCCATTGAGAAATACGCCATTCCGAATCTGTACCCGTCCTTGTTATTCGCAGGTTTACCCTTCCGAATATTGTTACGACATCTGTCGGAGTGAAAATTACAGTCAGATTAAAACCTCGTGATATGTCTTGGATAAGAGTATCTCCAATACTGTTCACGACATCGTTCCAATTCAAGTCTAAGCTTTGAGTTGCTTGAAAAAGTCTGTATGTAGTTCGCATGTCTTCATCTCGTCCCCAAGATTCATCTATACCCTTATCGAAATCACGAAAGATGAATCTGAAATCATCGTTGAGCAAAGACCCGTAAACCAAAGTGTCTTTGAATAAATAAGCGTACCTGAAATTTTGGAAAACTCCTTCAACTGTTCTCTGGTCGCCTAAAATTTCCTCACCACCCATGTTGTCGGCAAGTCCGGGTGCAAATGGATTAGTGCATCCATGATTGGAAATTATGATGAAAGCAACTAACAAGAAATAAAATTTACATCGTCTCGACAATTCATAAAGTTTATGAAATACTGATAATATCCCATGTCTGTCAAGCGAGGTTAAATAGATTCCTGTGTTATGTTCATTCCCTTCAACCATAATATTTTCTATTAATTATAATAATATGCTTTCAGCATGCTCCAAGTGTTTTTTATCGAGTCAGAGACTGTAATATTAAAGTCAACCCAGCGTGAAATATACCATAGACCATTTTCTCTGAAAGTCATTGTAAATTGTAATCTTCCGGCAAATTCATGAGGTATGGTGTTGTCATTACCCGGAATATTAATGATATAATCGGAAGTAAATACTGCCGAGTCGGCAGTCTCCTGAAAAGGCTTTCTGTTAATCCATTTTAATTCAGGGGTCCTGTCAGTGCTGACAGCTGCAAGAATAGCAGAAAATGAGCGTCTCTCTTCACTGACGCCCCAATTGATAAATATTGAAGGAAATTGAGTTGTAGCTTCAGCTGAAGCAGTAAACTCAAGGTTATACTCAGACTCATCGGTAAAACTATGGAAGCAATTCATGTAATTGTCAATGTTTTTCTCTTCAAGAGCTGTTACGAGATTCAATAGTACAATAGAAGGTTCTGTTGGTGGCAGGAAATTAGTATTACCGGTGTTAGGGTTTTCCGGGGAACGTGTCGTGAAAATATCACATGAAGCCATAACAAGTAAAATGAAGAGACTTATCATAACTTTTGAAACATATACCATCAGTTTTTCAAAGTTCTTCATTCCAATCTCTTGTCAATTAATTATATTGTGATTCTTGAAATTAATGCACGCGATATAGTTGCCTCATCGGTAAATTCTAATGCAGAGCCCATAGGAACTCCACTTGCGATACGGGTTACCTTTTTATCCAATGTCTTCAATATCTTTGCTATATAATGCGTGGTAAGCTCACCTTCAACTGTTGGATTTAAAGCAAGAATTACCTCATCAACTCCATCAGAGCGAGCAATGAGCTCTTTAATCTTAATGTCGTCTTGACTTATTCCATCAAGGGGGTTCATCACACCGTGGAGTACATGATATAAACCGAAAAAATCATGTGTTTTTTCGATAACCACGACATCGTTCGGCTCTTCCACAACACAAATCAAAGACCTGTCGCGCTTATGAGAACTGCAAATTGTGCAAGGGTCGCTTTCTGTATAATTGAAACATACGGAGCATAAACGAACATTTGATTTAAGTTCGAGTAATGCTTGCGAGAAACTTTTTACAAAATCATCTGGCTGTCTCAACAAATGGAACGTCAACCTTTGAGCCGTTTTCCTTCCAATGGAAGGTAGGGAGGCAAACATCTCGGCAACCTTTTCTATAGATTTGGACGTATAAATCATATTCTTTTGTTAAAAATTCATTCCCGGAATGTTTGGCATCATTCCCTTAACTTTATAATACTCAGATTTAGATAGTTCTTTCATCTTTTCGTTAGCTAAGTTAATAGCAGCTACGACCAAGTCTTCTATCATGTTTTTATCTTGTCCTGTGATCAATTCGGGAGCTATATTTAAGCTGCTTATAGTATAATCTCCGCGTAATTCAACAGATACGAGACCACCTCCGGATTCGGCAGTTACTGTTTTTTTCTCGAGCTCTTCCTTCATCCTGGTGACTTCGTCCTGCATTTTTTTAGCTTGTTCCAACACAGCTTGCATATCAAATTTCATAATTATCTCTACTCTAAATATCTTTCAAATTTAATTCTTTATAAATCGTTTTAAGATACGATTTAATTGAATATAAATTGAAATTTTTAATATAAAATATTTGATACTTTTATTAAACACAAATATCAGGAGCTGAAATGGGATTATTTAGCAGAATCACAGATGTTTTCAAGGCAAATGTCAATGATGTGCTTGACAAGGTAGAAGATCCGGAGAAAATGCTGAAGCAGATGGTCATAGAAATGGAGGAGTCAGTCAATAAGACAACTCTCGCCGTTGCCCAAGCAATTGCAAACGAAAAGGGGCTTGAAAGGAAAATTGAAAAAGCCCGTAAGGACAAAGATGAGTGGGAACACAAAGCTATGCAAGCACTACAGGCTAATCGTGAGGATTTGGCAAGGGCTGCCCTTGAGAAAAAATCCATTTCCGAGAGAAATTTGAACGATCTTGTTCCGATTCATGCACAAGCTCGTGAAACTTCCAATAAGCTAAGACAGCAATTAGATTCTTTAAAATCGAAATTAGACGAAGCACGCAGCAGGCAAAGCACGCTTATTGCTCGCTCTCAAGCAGCCAAAGCTCAGAAGCAAATTGCACAATCCGTAAGCGGTGTTGGCTCTGATGCCTTTAGCAAATTTGATAAATTCGAAGGTAAAATCGAAAAATTGGAAGCAGAAGCTACTGCTTTTGAAGAGCTTGCAGGCAGTAATACAAGCCTTGACGATGAGTTTAAAAAATTGTCGTCCGGTCCGGGTGTTGATAACGAATTAGAAGCTATGAAAGCTAAGCTCGGATTATTGAATTCATCTAATAATGCTAATTAATCTTACGGAGTGTATATTATGCAGAATAAAGAAATATATCTAAATGAAGGAGAGAATAATATGATTGAAACTCCGAAGGAGTTACTGGATGCTACTTCCCTGAAAGTTGAAAGTATTCTTAAAGAAAGATTTAAAGATTATTTATCATTTGGTAACGGTACTTTTACAATTTCCCGTGGCTCGTGCCAAGTGATGATTCTTGTAAGACCCTTTACCGAAAGTGATACTGTTATCGAATGTATGGCTAATGTTGTCTCAGGTGCTATTATTTCCAATGATTTGATGCAATTCTTACTTAGGAAGAATGCTGAACTCCATTTCGGAGCTTTCGGCTTGCTGTTTGATAATTCGATTGTATTTCAGCATTCAATTGCAGGAACTCATGTTGATGCCAATGAGTTGACTGCTTCGATTAATGCAGTGGCTATTATCGCAGACCATTATGATGATGAAATTATCAAAATGGCTGGCGGTAGCAGACAAATTGAAGAAAACGACTAAATAATTCATCATAAGTTACTGATTGTCAAGGTAACAGATTCAATTTTACTTCTGAATCTGTTACCTTTTTTTTATCTCGCACTAAAATATTATATTTTTAATCATAGCTGTCCAAAGAAATCTATACAAAAACTAACAATACAGATATAATCCGCATTTATAAAAATAACAATTCAAGAATATAAAACAATTTTCAGAATGAATTGTTTTATATTCATCCAAATCCTTCAAGCGATTTCATCACAATCCCGGAACTGAACAATGGGTTGCAACCCATTGTTTATAAAGTGCAGATTTTTGATGGCTTGGGAATTGAAGTGATGTCAATAGGGGCAAGGCTTGACCAGTCACAACAAAGAATTGATGTATCTCATCTTCCTGCCGGCGTCTATTTCATGCGCGTTGGTACTCGTGTAGAGAAATTTGTGAAGATGTGAGTTAGTTGAATTTATTGACTTATAAACTTGATAGCAAATCCCCCTAACCCCCTTTAAGTAAAGGGGGAAAGAGGATATTTGGGAATTGTTTTCTTTCTACCTTTTTGAAAAGGGAGATGTCACGCAGTGACAGAGGGATTTGGCTTTCATTATGATTCAGATTTATTGGGCGGAGAGCTGAAGCTCTCCGTTGCAATATTCGGCAACAAGAAGCTGTCTCATGACAATGATTCAGTTTCTTATTTATTTTGAATCACATAGCTGTCCAAAATAAAAAAAACAAAAACTAACAATACAGGTATAATCCACATTTATACGAATAAAAATTCAAGAGTTGAAAACGACCCCCTGTCAACTAAGAATAATTGAAAGTTGGCTTGATATTCACTCACCCCGTCTTCAACTTCAAACAGCTTATCTAGCAAAAGTAATAGTTCAATTGCTGTATTTATCACTCTTATACTGAGAAGCCAGGTTCTTGAAATTATTTTTTTCTAATTATTTGATTATTTGGCAGAATAATGTTACTTTGTCATTGTTAAAGGTCTTATGGTATTTTTTTAAACCTGTAATTTGTAATTTACCATATTGGATCTTAGCTACTTTTGTTTATTTTGGACAAGTATGAATGAAATAATATTATAATTGATATTTTTGATAATAATAATAAATTGAGTAATAATTTTTTTTACTGAAACTTTTGTATATTTTAATGTGTTATAGTTATTTGAGATAAACAAAATTTTTCATTTTTCTGGAGAGGGAACTATGAATTTAATTATTGACTTACTTAAGAGAATATTCTTAGTTGTGATTTCTTTTGTTATTTTTTCCGGTTATAATAGTTTTGCTCAGGATGTCAGTCTTGTACAGTGGTTCGTCGTGGATATTCAGGGGAAGAAAATTACAAATGATTTCGATGTTACAGGAACTATCCAGTGGCATTATTTGCATAATAATCAAAATGAAGGTATTAATATCTATTATGCTGAAGGTATCACTGATAATCCTGCGGATTTCAAATTCTTAGAAAAGGTAAGAATTGAAGATGCCCGGACAATCAGTAAGCATGAATATGGTTATAGTTTCAGCGGTATAAGCGGTACACAGAAAACATGGACTTTTGCTGTAACTGCTTTCACTCCGGATGGAGTAAGTGAGTTTTCCAAATTTTATACTGCATCGTTTAAATACAACGAACCACCTTATCTGGTTGAATTTATAACATATCCAACAAAAAAAGCGAAAGTTGGAGAAGAATATTCATACAAGCCTGAAATCGAAACAAATATTGATAAACCTACTTTAGAATACATTCTTGAGGATGCACCACCAAATACCAAATATAACCCCGAAACAGGCGAAATAAGTTGGATACCCGTAAACGATGAGTTCAAATATTTTCATATTATGTTGAAGGTAATCCTTGATGATGAAGTAGTTTCTATTGTTCAGCAAAGTTGGGGAGTTACATTCAGTGATTGTGATAAACCCAATACATCAAGTATAATTATTCATGCTAAAGATGAATCCGGTAATCCTGTCAGTACTGTTACAGCAACAATTTTTGATTATGAAGAAGGTGTAAACCCAACAACAAAACCTCCAAAAATGATTATCGGAAACAGTGGAGCGAGTTATGTCATTGCTAAAGGTCTTGATAAAGGCAAATATTATATTCTTGTTGATGCATTTTCTAAAGACAAAACAATAGCTTTTAAGTCGAACTGGTATAATGATGCTGAAAGATTGGAAGATGCTGTTCCTTTTGAAATTGGTTGTAATGAACAAGTTGAGTTGAATTTTGTTATGAAACAAACAACTCCTCCGATTGGATATCTGGTAAGTGGAAAAGTACTGGATAAAAATACTCTGGAACCTGCTAAAGTAGGTGTTCTTTTCTATGGTCATAGTGAAAATACAAATGAATTGAAAGTCTTTAATTTTCCAATGAATGAAGACGGAACTTATATAGGTAAGTTACCTGATACATATAAATACACAGCTGTCGTTCGCGGGTATCTGTACAGCAAATTGCATAATAATGCTAAATATTATACGCAATATTATGATATGGCTGATAAACCGGAAGATGCAAAACTGATTGAATTAAATTCTGATGTAACAGGTATTGATTTTTATCTAACTCCTGTTCCTGT
>JBAYPL010000035.1:0-15585 GCA_041677745.1 Kapaibacterium sp. (SeqCode) | reverse complement strand
CTTCGAGAAAAATTTAAACCTCGACTTTGGATTGTTTTATATTCCAATAGTAATATTTATTTTGACTGCAACATCGAATGCTGTTAATCTCACGGACGGATTAGACGGATTAGCTATAGGAACTGTGGGAATAGCTGCATTAGCACTGGCTGTCATTGCTTACTTCTCAGGGAATGTCAATTTTGCTGATTATCTGAATATTACATATATCCGCAACTCAGGTGAACTCACGGTGTTTGCGGCTGCACTCGTCGGGGCGGCTCTCGGATTTCTATGGTATAATTCGCATCCCGCTCAGATATTTATGGGTGACACCGGCTCATTGGCTCTGGGTGGAGCTATTGGTGGATTAGCTATACTCATTAAGAAGGAATTTCTGCTGCCGATTCTCGGAGGAATATTTTTTGCAGAAACATTGTCGGTCATTATTCAGGTTTCTTACTTTAAATATACCAAGAAAAAATATGGAGAAGGCAGACGAATATTTAAAATTGCTCCGCTACACCATCATTTCGAAAAAAGCGGTTGGCATGAATCTAAAATAGTGATGAGATTTTATATAATAGCTATCTTGCTTGCAATCATTACAATGACAACATTTAAAGTTAGATAGCAGTGTAGGAAATGTTTAGTTCGGATTCGAATATTCTTGTGTTGTAATGATTATCAAGAAAGAAGGTGTATTTACCAATTCGACTATGCAACAATCCTGTGAAGGTGTAGAAATAAGTTAATCATTAATTTTTTAACATAAAGACATTATTTCTTGTTATTATGGAAAAATATTAGTAATTTCGTAACGTTTTGGCATAATATTTTCTTGGCAGTTTTTTTATGATTTTGATAAATGATATTCTTGTTGACGAAAAGATAGGAGTTACTGACTTTGCATGTGATTTGACAAAGTGTAAAGGAGCATGTTGTACATTTCCGGGAGAATACGGCGCTCCTGTTTTGGAAGAAGAGATTGAGCAAATAATTAATTGTTTACCGCATGCTGTAGAATATTTATCTGAAAGGTCAGTCAAGGTACTCGAAGATGATGGTATAGTAACAGAGACGGAAGGATTATTTCATACTGTTTGTATTGATAAGAAAGACTGTGTTTTTGTTTATTATGAAAACGATATTGCCTTATGTAGCCTTGAAAAAGCCTATACAGAAGGTAAAACAAATTTCCGTAAGCCAGTCAGTTGTCACTTGTTTCCCGTTCGGGTAGCAAATTTCGGTGGTAAATATATTTATTATGAACAGATTAATGAATGTAATCCGGCATTAGCAAAGGGAAGAACAAATAATCTGAAAATTTATGATTCTGTCAAAGATGCACTTATAAGAAATTTTGGTGAGGATTGGTACAATTCTTACCTCAGTTATTTGTCGGGGAGTAAAAGTTAAGATATGAAACTGTCACTCGACTTAAAAGCAACCTTGACGCAGTCACTGACGCCACAGCAGATATTATATCTTAAAATGCTGCAGTACACTTCGATTCAGTTTGAGCAATTTATCCAATCAGAGCTTGAACAAAATCCGATGCTTGAAGATGCAGGTAATCCGGACGATGCTTTTGATTTTGAAGAAGAATCCGAACAAGTTGTAAGTCCTAAAACAGAAGAGTACGATGAATACGACGAAAACTACTCTGAAAATTCTATTACCCCCGATCCATACTATGCTCATGATGATGACAGACAAGTAAAATCCGATTTTAACGAGGATAATGACCCCTTTGATATGTACAGCATGATCTGGCAGGATACCTCGGAAATGGCAAGGTCGTCTAACGACGCTTATTCCGAGGATGATGAGCCCGGTTTCCAAATCAAAGCAGTAACAAGTCTCGAAGAAGATTTGGCAGAGCAATTGAATCTGATAAAATTAAATGAAGAAGAGAAAATCTTAGGCATACACATCATCGGAAATATTGACTCTGACGGCTATCTTAGAAGACCCCTTGATGAAATAATTGATGAAGTTAATTCTTATATTGCTGAAACAAATTTTAATATTCAGCATAAAGAATATTTGAAAAGACAGGCTGATAAAGAAAAAGAGGAAAAGAATCCCGCAAAAAATTATTCTCTGAGTGAAGAAAGTCAGAAGTTACTTGAAAATGCAAATAAATTGAAAGGTGATGATTTTGCTTTTGACAAGATTGATAAATCTTTCATGAATTTTAATATCAATCAATACGAATTGAAAATATTAATGCCCGTAAATCCGGAAACGGCAGAGAAAGTTCTTGCAATAATCCAATCTCTCGACCCGCCGGGTATTGCTTCGAGAAATGTTCAAGAGTGTCTGCTTGCTCAGTGCAAATCATTCATGGACCCCACTCCTGCTCAATTGCTTGCCACAAGAATAATTAATGAAGGTTATGAACCTTTTATAAAAAAACATTACCAAGTCCTGATTCGACGCTTAGGAGTCAGCGAACAAGAAATTAAGGATGCCATCGAAGTCATCAAACGATTGAATCCTAAGCCGGGTGGTGGCGATAGTCCTTCGGAGCTGAACACAATTATCCCCGATTTTGTGGTACATAGAGATGAGGACACAGACGAACTTATAATATCCATGAATGATTCGCGTATGCCAAACCTTAAACTCAGCAAGGCTTATGAACATTTACAGCGGGAAGCTGAATTAAATAATTATAATAAGGAAACCAAAAACTGGATACGCGGCAAAAGAGAAGATGCAAAATTCCTCATTCAAGCTATTAAACAACGTAAAAGCACGATGATTAAAGTTATGACTGCTATTACTATGCGACAAAAAGACTTTTTCTATATCGGCAAAAACGGCTTAAAGCCCTTGATATATAAAGATATTGCAGAAGAAACCGGTATTGATATTTCTACCGTGTGCAGAATCGTCAATGGCAAGTATGTTCAAACAGATTTCGGAACTTATGAACTTAAATTCTTCTTCAGCGAATCCCTGATAGCCGACGACGGACAGGACGTTTCTACTATTATTATTAAAGATAAAGTTAAAGAATTGATTAACAATGAGCCTAAAGATAAACCATATAGCGATGAAATAATCAGCAAAATGCTGAAAGAACATGGATTTAATGTAGCAAGAAGGACCGTTGCTAAGTACAGGGAACAATTGAAAATCCCTGTTGCAAGGCTCCGAATTGAGTTGTGATTTGTACAATATAATTAAAAGAATGTGATGGCTGAATTTCCAATTGGTAAATATATCGTTGAACCCGGCAGAAAAATAAATCTCCATAAAATTGACGCTAACGAGCATAAACAATTCGACGGCAATAAAGAAAGTGCCTATGAACAGGTCAGGGCATTAAATCTGAAACTCGATGAACTGCAAAAAATTCAACACGGCGAAAAACAGAGAAAAGTGCTGATAGTTTTTCAGGGTATGGATGCCAGCGGTAAGGACGGTGCTATTAGAAATGTTTTTCACAGCGTTAATCCAAGCGGGGTTTATGTAGCTCACTTCGGTGCACCTTCCAGAAAAGAACTGTCACACGATTTCCTCTGGCGAATTCATGATAAGGTGCCGGCTAATGGTGAAATGGTAATATTTAACAGAAGTCACTATGAGGATGTGTTGATTGTCAGAGTGCAAAACTTAAAATCAAAAGATATATGGTCAAAAAGATATCAGCACATAGTTAATTTTGAAAAATTATTGTACGATGAAGGGACTTTAATTTATAAATTCTACCTCCATATCAGTAATGAGGAACAAAGAAGAAGACTACAGGAAAGAGTGGATAATCCTGATAAACATTGGAAAATTGAACCTAATGATTTTAAGGATAGAGAAAAATGGAACGATTATATTGATGCTTACAATGATGTACTTAATCTTACAAGTCGAAAATGGGCACCCTGGTACATTATCCCCTCAAATAAAAAGTGGTACAGAGACTTGATAATTTCAAATATACTCGTTTGTGAGTTGTCGAAATTGAATATGAAATATCCAAAAGCAAAGATTGACTATACCGGCATCATTGTTAAATAACAATTGAAATCTTCCTTTATGGCTGTTTATTCATTCATTACAAAGTTAAACAAATCGTCAGCTATGCTTAGATTGTTTATGGTAATGATTGCATTCGGATTTATTTTAAGTTCATATTCGGCTTATTTTCATCATCATAATAATGAATATGATCACAGTCAAAATTGCTGTCATGAAATATTTGAAAGAAATTCACACCGGTGTTCACCGCATAATTATATAATTTCAGAATATTCGGGCAAAGGAACAGAGAAATGTCCCATTTGTAATATACTGCAATCCTTTGAAAGATTTTATATTCTTTCTGATTCTCTCGTAAGTAGTGAAAATCATCTTTATAATAATGAGATAATCACCCAAACTCATATAATTTTCTCATATTACATTCATGCAAGTTCACGTGCTCCACCCTCATTTTAGATGTTCAATGTATCGGTTTTCAAGTATTAACGGATGCGTAAATAAACAAAGTTTAGGAACATTGTTTTATTTATGGCACTAAATATATTTTACTATTATCTTAAAAATAGGAGTAAATAATGAGGATAATCTTTATATTAATCGTAGTATTATCATTTTTAAACGGTTGTGAAGAGCATGTACATGGACCAAACGAGCACTTTCAGCCTGAAGGTTGGGTTTTCTCTGATGAGTCCGGTAACAAGTTCATGCAGATTTTCAAAGGACAGTTTCGGGAGGGCTCAAATACTGAGTTTATTGCACCTTTTAATGAATTAAGCGAGTTAATCAGTGTAAAATTCTTAGATGAACACGGAGATGAAATTGAAGCTCCCGATGAAGCGGACTATATCTTTGACCGGCTTGTCAGCGATTCATCAGTTGCCGAAGTATATCTTGATTCAGAGAGCAAATGGAAGTTCCAATTAAAAGGCAAACGCAGGGACACATCATCTGTACAATTCTTTGTAAATCATGGAGAACATACTGATGTGCATTCCGGACTTCTGAAGATAAGAGTTGAATAATGCTTTGATAAACGAATGACCATTTAGTTCAAATGGTCATTCGTTCGATTAATGAGTAAACTCTTTAAGCTTGTTTGCTCTCTATAATCCCAAGCCATTTCTCTGCCAATTGAATATTCTGAGCCAAATCAGAATCCCTCGTGGCATCAAAAAATAAAAGTCTGTTTTCATCCTTATTTTTCATCCGTATAACCAATTCAACTTTTGAATTAGCCGGTACGGGTGTGTTCCCGTTTGATTTTGAGCTCTTTGTACTGTCATAAATCTTAGCAGATTCGATATTGCTGATGGGTATTACCAATGGTGATGGCAAGAATTCTCTCCTGTTCCAATATACGAGTTGTATTGAGGCAACATCTGTACCGATACAGTAATTGTTATTCCACGAATCGCTTGATTGAATTTCAACACCGGATTCTTTTGCTAATTTAGTGAATGTTTTAAGAACGTATTTACCTTTGTTCTTCTCTCTTAGTGCAACATAAAGTATGGGTACAACAAATAATGCAGTTAAAAATATTCCGGTTATTAGGATTTTCATATCCATTTTTAAATCTCCGTTAAGTAAAAAAAAATAAAACATCGGAATTATGAATTCCGAATATCAGAAGAATGCTTTTTCTTACTTTATTGATTTAGAAGAAAAAATGGAATGGATATAAAATTATGTAATTTTGTAAATCATATACTGTAATGGAGTTGTCAAGAGTAAAGACAGTATTGAATAATGTAAGATTTATCTTGTGTTCTTGCTTAATTCCCGAAGACCCGAAGTAATCGTGCTTGTTGTTTTTATGTGCATAATCCGTTTGAGATATTAAATCCGGATTAAGAAGGCGCAGCATCACTGTGGGTAGAACTACATCACTCTTACAGTATGATTTGGCTTTATTGGAAAGCTCGACAGCACCGGTATTCACATAGAATACGGAGCTTGAAACTATTGTTACAATCTGCAACAATATAGCGATATTTCTTAATAGAATATTCAAACAAATATTTGAAAATGAAACTTTGTTATAAGACGCAAATTATTATTTTAATTATAATTATCAATTAATTCACCGTGACGGTCTGCCCATTCGATAAATATTTTAGATAATATTTCCAAACCATCGCTGAGAACAGCCGGTCCGGGCTGAAGAATAACAGCAGAATCAATCTCAAATACAGAGTCGCTTTTGACTGCATTGATTGAATCCCAGTTATCCCTACGGAGCAACTTTTGTTTTCTAAAAGGTTTACCACACCATGAAGCAAGAATGATATCAGGATTTCGAATTATAATTTTCGAGTCGTCTTCGAGGATTCTGCCTTTTGCGTTATGAGATTTTCTATGCTCCGGAAAGATATCATCGCCTCCGCATATCTCGATTGATTCACTTACCCATCGTATGCCTGTAATAAGAGGCTTGAACCATTCCTCAAAATAAACTTTGGGTCTGACTTTCAATCTGCGGGAAAGAGTTTCAGCTTTCTCAATATTGGCAGTTAATTCGGCTACAAGGTGTATGCTTTCGTCTTGGTAACCTGTAATTGCACCAACTTTAAGAATCATCTCGAGTATTCCTTGAACCGACCTGTGATTGAAGCAATATACTTCTATTCCGTTTTTTACTAATTCCTTTACAATATCAGCTTGCATATCAGACCAAGCAAACACAATATCAGGGTTGAGAGACAATATGCCTTCAATATCGGCATCAATATATTTAGCAATAACCGGTTTTTCCAGTTTTGCTTTCTCGGGTCGCACTGTATATTCTGTTATTCCGGCAATCAAGTCATCAGCTCCCAGCTTGTATAATGTTTCTGTTGTTTCTTCAGTCAGACATACAATTCGGTTGATTTTACGGGGCTTAATTTGAATATTCATGATGAATCTTATATTCTGAAAACAAAAAATAATTTGACGCACCTGTAATTTTATTATTTATAATTACTCTTTGAATGAACTAAATAAAATGGTAAATTATATCCATGTGTAAACGTTAATATTAATTTTTCACCCTGTAAAAGAATTATGTACGGATTATATATACATTATCCCTATTGTGTTCATAAATGCTCCTATTGTGATTTTTATTCTATTGAGAATTTGAACTCCCGTAATAAATTTTCAGATATGTTGTGTCGTGAAATTAAGTTGAAATCTGAAGAACACGGTAGAAAGATTAAGGCTGATACCCTGTTCTTCGGCGGAGGAACTCCTTCGCTGATGAAACCGCATCATATTGAACCGGTTATGAAGTCACTGCGTGAATTTGCAGATTTTGACAGTGCAATCGAAATAACAATGGAATGTAATCCCGGCACGATAGACATAAAATATCTTGAATTTTATAAGGAGTTGGGTGTAAATAGGATTAGCTTTGGTGTGCAGTCTTTTCATGAGAAAGATTTGAAATTTCTCGAAAGAATCCATAGTCCGAGTGATGTAGGTAAAGCTGTGGATGCCGCAAGGAGTTGCGGATTTGAAAATATAAGTATTGACTTGATGTTCGCTCTACCGGACCAAACAAAAGAAGAATGGGCTTATAATCTTAATGAGGCTGTGTCACTTGATGTTAAGCATATTTCTGCATATAGTTTGATTTATGAACCGGGAACACCACTGTATGATGAATATATATCCGGAAAGGTTAAGGCGCAAAATGAGGATAATGATGTCGAGTTATATGAAATTACCGATAAGATTTTGTCTGCAGCCGGTTTTGAGCAATATGAAGTATCCAATTACGCTAAGCCCGGATTCAAGTGTAAGCATAATTTGAAATATTGGAGTTGCGGTGAATACTTCGGTTTCGGACCATCAGCTCATAGTTACGAAAATGGCAGAAGGTACTGGAATTATCGCGATAATGACATATATTTTGCAAAAATTGCTCAGAATCAAGCTCCGGAAGAAAGCGGTGAAACACTAAGCCGAAAACAGATGCTCTTTGAGAAATTATATTTGGGATTACGTGCTGAAGGCGTTAACTTAGAGGAATTTAAAGAGTCCGGCGTTGATTTTACATCCGGCAAATCGGACTTCCTGCTTGAAATGTCTGACTGTAACTATCTAATATTTGACGAGAATAAGATAAAACTTACAAATAAAGGTTATTTTATCGGTGATAAAATAACCTTAGAGCTTTCCGAAAGTATTGACGACATTTGCTGATGACAATTATTAATCAGCCGTCTCGATTGATTTAGAATCATGTACGTAAAGTGAGCCTGACGTGAATCCTTTAAACGCAATATATATCATAGAAAATATCAGTGACAGAGCAACAGCAAGCACTAACATTAAAGTTCTCTTAGGAGAATTCCTCTCGTCAGGCGGATAAGCTGAGTCAAGTACTTCTACAACAGGCACATCACGTTTCTCCTGAATTGCTTCCTGGTGTCTTTGAGTCTCAAGATAGAGTATAACTTGCTCAATGATTTTTCTTTCTCTGAAAAGATTGGTGTATTCCTTAATTAAAGCGGGAACTTTTTCCAATGGAATGCTGAATGTCTCATCTTCTGTAAGTCCGCCCTGTTGTATTTTCCTGTATTGTTCACTCAGTAAATCATGCTGCCTCTGGTAATATAAATATTGTGGCGAACCGGGTTGATACTGCAGTAAAGCCAGATTCTTTTCTAAATCAGCTTTGGCAAGCTGAGAGCCGACCTCTATAGCCTGCGAAACAATAGCCTGAGTTTGCTCATCAATAGCAAGCACTTTATTCTCCTGTTGGAAATGCTCGAGTTTTGTCTCTATACTGTCCAGCTTTACTAAATAATTCTGAATTTCTCTCTCTACATATTCCTTGGATTGTTTAGCTGATGACATGCTGCGGTTACGAATTACAATGTCTAATCCTTGTACGGCAGTGTTTGCTAAGTCGGCGGAGAACTTTGCTGTTTCTCTTCCTTCCTCAGCCGATGGCATCAAGCCGGTTTGAGCAACAGCAGAAACATTTATGATACCGCTTTTATTAACATCAACGAAGATACTCCCTCCGAGATGTTTCTGAATCTTTTCTTGTGACATCTTTGAAAATGGTTCTTTCTTTTTTAATTCCATTTTATCAATTATATAATCAAAAACCGTACGGCTTTTCAGTATATCGCTAAAAACCTTTGACTCGTCAGATTGACCTATTCCTCCAAGATTCAGACTACCCCCGGTGAAGTTTTGAATAAATGTAGATAAACCACCGGAGCCACCGTCCTTCTTGGGTGGCAATAGAGTTGTCGTTGAACCGTAAGTATGAGGTATTATGAAAGATACGGCTAATATTATAAGTGTAAATATACCAACTGTCAGGATAAGAAATTTCTTATTTAACAGGACTAATTTTACTAAATTAATTAACGTGAATTCTTTTGGTTCATTAAAATTATTCATTTTCAGCTTACCTCAAATTCATTATTGCTAAAACAACACCGGCTATCGTAACCAATTGCGTCGCAATTGTCAATACAGTTGTGAACGTTTCCATGAAAGAAACATCTTGCTCTGTGGGAACAAGTATAACATCTCCGGGCTCTAATTCATAGTCCATGTTGCGAGCAAGGAATTGACCGCCTTTGGGTTTTGTAATGAATGTCTCATCAGCATCAGCTCTGAATGCAAAACCACCCGCTATAGCTATATAGTCATTATATGTCAATCCTTTTTTGTAGGCTACCTTCCCCGGATTATTCACTCTACCCTGAATATTGATAAATAGATTTTTTGATGGTACTACTATAGAATCCATATTTTTCAGAAGTATGTTTTCATCTGAATTGTTGTCATTTAGTAAGTTGCTGAAATTCAACGACATAGCCCCCTTCTTCTCGCTAACTTTTGCTTGATAATATCTGAGTTCTGATTTAGACATTTCAGATGGATTTAACCTGCTTAATCTTTCAATCTCGGGGTCCTTCTTATCCATTTCTATCTGCCGAATGAATTCTATGTTGTGCAGTTCAGCCTTATCGGTAAATCCGCCGGCACTTTTGATGATATCCCTGACTCTGTCTATATCGGCTCTGATGGCATATTTACCTGGGTACAGTACTTCTCCTTCGATAATGACGTAATCATTATCTCGCCATGTAGGCTGCTCACGAATGTAAACCCTGTCATTAGGCCTAAGCGGAAAATCACCCGGTAGTGCTTGTCCCGTAAAAAGCTTATCTTTCCATGAAGTCAAATCGAGGTATAATCTGGTAAGTCCTGCACCTTTCTGATCCTTTCTTGCTATTTCAACAGAATCCAGCAATGCTGAACTCAAAAAACCCTGTGCAAATTTAATTAATGTTGACAAGGAATCACCGTCAACAAACTCAAATATACCCGGGTCGGCTACTTCTCCGTATATTTCAATAAGTTCATCTTTAGATTTTGGCGGGATACGTATTAAATCACCGCCATTCAGAGTAGGATTTGCGGATGTATCACCTAATAGAAAAAACTTTATTAAATCAACTCTTTTTGTTTCACCGCTTTCTCTGGTCAGGATTACAATGTTTCTTTCAGAAGACTCGAATTGCAAGCCACCCGATTTTTCTATTGCTTCTGATGCACGGTCAACAGCTGTGGCTGATACACTTATAGGCTTGGGAATCTTGCCGGATACAATTACTTTAAATTCACGCAACTCTTTTAGAACAACATCTACAAGATTTGCTTTGTAATATTTCTCAACTTGTGATTTAATTAATAGTCTGGCTTCCGCGAGTGTTTTGTTTTTTACATCAATGACACCAGCACCTTTCAAAATAATTTTGCCCTCAGGACTGACTACGGTCTCTAATGCTTGCGCTTCAATTCCAATCATTGAAATCAACAACACGTCACCGGGTCCCATCATGTATTGCTTAGGATCAATTTCACTTTCCAGCAGACCTTTATTTTCTTACAATGGATTGTGCGTTTTGTAAAGCAAGAGTATCAATGGCATCTTTTGTAGCTCCCGATAATCTTCCACGTTCAGCTTTCTTAATTTCTTGAGCTTGTAGTGCAGAAATTGTGAATAAAACCAAGCAAAAAAACGACAAAATATAAAATTTCTTCATCTTAATAGTTATAATTATTCTGTTTCAAAAAAAATTATTCACAAATATATTAAAAATTTCATTAAGGAACTTACGTATATTATATTATTATCAGAATTTTTTTCTGAAAGTTTTTCAAAATGAGTTTAATATTGACAATGACGAATAAATTATTAGAAACTGCGATTTCAGCTGCCAGAAAGTCCGGAGCAATACTCAAAGAAGGATTTGGTACAAATTTCAAGATAGACAGTAAAATCGGTCGTAATAATCTTGTAACAGATTACGACTATGCATCTGAGAAAATCATCATAAACGAGATAAAACAAATATTTCCGTCGCACCGTTTCCTCGCTGAAGAAAGCGGTGATTCCGGTTATACCGGCGATGATGAAATTACGTGGGTCATAGATCCGCTCGACGGTACCGTCAATTTTGCACACGGAATTCCGATTTTCAGTGTCAGCATAGCTGCCGTAAGCGGCTCAGAAATACTCTGCGGTGTGGTTTATCAGCCGCTGTTGGACGAATTATTCTATGCCAGTAGAGGAATGGGGGCATTCTTGAACGATAAAAAACTGAATGTTTCCGATTCAAATGACATGAAGACTTCGCTTCTCGTTACAGGATTCCCCTATAACGTGGATAAAAATCCTTATGATTGCGTTGGTACTTTTGTGAAGATTGTTCTAAACGGCATTCCTATACGTCGTTTAGGTTCTGCCGCTTTGGATTTGGCTTATGTTGCAAGCGGTAGATTTGACGGATTCTGGGAAGCTGATTTGAATCCATGGGACGTTGCTGCTGGTGTAATACTTGTAGAGGAAGCCGGTGGAAAAGTTACAAACTATAACGATGAAAAATACAGCATTTTCGATAATACCATTCTTACTACTAACGGATTGATTCATAAGCAGATATTAGAAGTGATAAACCAATGAAAAGGAAAATTGAAGTTTTCAGGATGTCGGGAGCGGGCAACTTATTCTCCGTGATTGACAATTCAAAGTATCAATTTAATGATGTAGAATTGATTTCATTGGCAGTAACGCTATGCTCGAAAAATGAAATTAATGATTTTGAAGCTGAAGGCTTGCTGGCTATAACAACTGAGTCAGAATTTGATTTCGATGTGAAGTTTTTAAATCCTGACGGTAGTTCGGGCATGATGTGCGGGAACGGCGGCAGATGTGCTTTTGATTTTGCAGCAAATAAATTGATTCCTCAAGCCCGGCGAAACGATTACAAATTCAGAATGGCAGGCAACATATATTCGGGTATGCTTACCGATGACGGAGTTCGGCTTACTATGCCTGCTCCTGCCCATGTGGAGTTAATGAAGACCATAATCATTGACGGAAAAGAAATTCAAGGCTCATATATAAATGTCTCGTCAGACCACTTTGTTGTCGAACTATCACAATTGAAAGATTTCGATGTTTCATTTGACTCTGAGAGTATAGTGGAGTTTGCACCGAAAATTCGTTATCATAAAGATTTTGGTTTAGCAGGTGTAAATGTAAACATTTATAAAAAAGTAGCTGATGCTATTTATCTCAAAACTTTTGAGCGAGGAGTTGAAAATATTACCGGTGCTTGCGGCACAGGCTCCGTCTCAACTGCTATTCACTGTTACGGATTGAATAAGACCAAATTACCTCTCATGATTATGCCGCCATCATCAATCCCTGTATTTATTGATTTTGAATTTGATTACAATGACAGGATAAAAAAAGTTTTCCTATCAGGTCATTCTGAAATTATTAGTAAAGATATTGTTGAAATTAATTTCTAATATTATTATGAATAAAGAGTTTATTTTAAGTGAATCCGAGAGATTATACCCTGAAATAATTCAGTGGCGAAGACATATACATCTGAACCCGGAATTATCCTTTCAAGAATTTAAGACGGCTGATTATATCAGGACAAAGCTGAAAGAGTTCGGAATTGATTATAAAGTTGTAGCCGATACCGGTACTGTTGCACTGATTGGTAAGGGAGAACCATGCGTTGCTCTCAGAGCAGACATTGATGCTCTCCCAATATTAGAAGAAACCGAACTTGAATTTTCCTCACTTAACGAAGGGATTATGCACGCCTGCGGACATGACATGCATACTTCAATGCTTCTTGCTGCCGCTAAAATATTAAAATCAAATGAAGCACAACTCAATGGAACCGTGAAATTAATATTTCAGCCGGCCGAAGAAAAGATTCCGGGTGGTGCAATAATGATGATTAAGGAAGGAGTGTTGGATAATCCCAAGCCAAACATTATTTTTGCTCAGCATATTTACCCTGAGGCTGCTTCCGGAACAATTTCCTTGACTTCTGGTCCTGTACTGGCATCTGCCGACGAACTATATATGACTGTCGAGGGCAAAGGAGCCCACGCTGCTCAGCCGCATTTAGGACATGATGCTGTTCTGGCTTCAGCCCAGATTATTAATTATTTCCAATCATTGATAACAAAATTCAGAAATCCGCTACATGCCGGAGTCTTATCAGTTACATCCATTCACGGCGGTTCGGCAACAAACATTTTTCCGGAAGAAGTTAAGATGATGGGCACTCTGAGAGCATATAATGAAGTATGGCGTGAAGATATGCACAGACTAATAAAAGAGCAAGGCACTAAAATCGCAGATCTTTACAATTGCAGATTCGAAGTAGAGATAATGAAAGGTTATCCGCCGGTTGTTAACGATAAATCGGCTTCAGATTTTACATTCGCTACAGCAAATGAAATTGTCGGCAGTGATAAAGTATTCGAGTTTGAGCCAAAGATGTGGGCTGAAGATTTCGCTTATTTTGCTAAAGAAATACCTGCTTGTTTCTGGTTGCTTGGTGTTAAGCCAAAAGAGCTACCAACGATGCCGCCACTGCATAATCCAAAGCTGAATCCGCATGAAGAAGCCATGATAACAGGAGCTTCCATGATGGTTTACTCGGCAGTTAAGTTTATTCAAGAATATAATAATCGGAGTTAATATAAAATGAAAATATCAGCACTTGCACTAATTTTAGCTTTGCTGTTTATTGTAGCATGCGGCGAGGATGACAGCCCTGCCGACAGAGATTACAAAGGAGGATTCAAACCGAATGACTTACTCGAAAGCGAATTGGTCGAAACAACTTTGGGCTTTGTTTTGAATAATGGGTTGAATCCCTCATCTGTGTCAAATCATAAGATAATTAACCACAAAAGTGGCGATAGATATTATTTTGTAGAATACAGCATAGAAAATTCTACCAAGTATGCCATCGCTGTACAGTTTAGCGGAACTTATGATGACAAAGAAAGAAGCCTGGACAATATTACAATAATCAGTTGTGAAAATACAGGAGTCTGCACAGAATGTCTTCTTTCTGCACCCGGTAACTGCGCAGTTTTAAGTTGCTCATGTACCCAAAGCGGTGAAGGTTCTTATGATTGTGATATGAATTACAGAAATATAAGACGCTTTAGAGAAAGCTATGCTTCGAGCGGTAAAGAGGCGGCTGCAAAAATCAACATACCTGAATTGATACAAGTAAATTGTGAAACTTTCTGATTCTAAGGTAATTCACAGTGAAGTAAAATAATAATATATAACTAACGTAAATTTGAATGGATATAATAAATTTGGTATTATTATTTTCTTCGGAGGTCTTATACTTATATATTTTCTTTGTAAAAATTGAATTTAAGACATTAATAAAATGAAAATCAGAAACATAATCACATTGATAATTCTTGCAATTGCTTCATATATTCTTATGGGCAGTGCATGCTCGAATTATACAAATTTTACTACATATTTCAATACGTTTTATAATATGGAACGCTTGACTTATGAAGCAGAGGAGGAATTCGAGTTCCAGGAAGAGAAGAAAAGAGTACAGCCGAGAGTATTTGTACCCCAGCCTGAAATTTACGTCCCTGATGAAAATTTAATGGGACCTCCCCCCTTTCTACTCGAATTTATTGTGAACAAAACAAAGCGTCAGCCTGTACAAGTCAAGCTTGATTCTATTATCATCAAAGGTTCTAAAATACTTGCCAGAAAGGGTAAAAGTGATTATGTGGAGGGTGCATTATGGCTCATGGCAAAGTCCTTCTTCTATCAGGAAGATTGGCTCAACTCCCAGTTAAAATGTAGCGAGCTTGTGGACAAATTCCCCGCAGGCGACCTGTCACCGGATGCACACTTACTATATACAAAAAATCTCCTCATACAAAGAAAATTCAATGCCGGTGTAATCATGCTTTCAAGAACCGTTGATATAGCATGGCAAAAGAAACGCTACGATATTTTGTCTGAAGCTTTCAGAATCGAAGCTGAGCTGGCACTTTTAGAAAACGACCACGAAAAAGCTCTAAGACCTTATCGTAATGCTGTTTCTCAAACCGACGACGGAGCCATGAAAGCTCGATGGCAACTTGACATGGCGGCACTGCTTTTCCGCATACACAGATTCGAAGCAGCTGAAACTGCATTCAGAACCGTTCATAAGTATAGTCCTGATTACCTTCAAATGTTTGAAGCATATATATATCAAGCAGCTTCACTAGCGCGTATGAAACGATATG
>JBAYPL010000034.1:0-15590 GCA_041677745.1 Kapaibacterium sp. (SeqCode) | reverse complement strand
GGCAGTGCTGTCAGATGAGATGACAAGTGAAGGTACTCACAACTTGACTGTCAATGTTGAATCTCTGAACCTTGTTTCAGGAACATACAACATTGTATTAAAATCATCAGCTGTTGTACTCACTCAGAGAATGGTTATCGTCAGGTAATCATCTTAGTATTTCGATTTTGAAAACGGCATTTCGCTTAGCGAGTGCCGTTTTTTTTATAAAAATGGTAAAACAATTATAAATTATATTGTTATATTACCATAAAGTATTATTTTTATTATTTCTATTGTTTACATATTAAAAAATAATGTTCATGAAATATTTACTGATTTTGGCAATCCTGACAATAACATACCAAACAGCCTACTCGCAAAGTTTTGAGGGCGGTTCAATCTCAGGAAATGTGCAATTGGAAGCCCAGACATATACTCCGGACTCTCTTATGGGGGCTCCGGATGTAGATGAAAAGTTGTTGTCAAATGCTTTCATAAACCTGATTTATCGTAATCAAGGTGTAGAAATCGGATTCCGTTATGAGAATTATCTAAATCCGATACTCGGATATGATGGCAGACTGAAAGGACAAGGCATACCTTACAGGTATTTCACATACAGGGATGAGAAATTTGAAGTAACAGGCGGCGATTTTTACGAACAGTTCGGCAGTGGATTGATACTCCGTTCTTACCAGGAGTTTGCCTTAGGTGTTGATAATGCTATTGACGGTTTTAGATTTAAACTCCGTCCTATCGAAGGTATTGAATTTACCGGTCTCATAGGCAGAAATAGGGTATTTTGGTCAAAGGGTGATGGTATTGTCCGTGGTGGCGACTTGAACATATCTCTTAATGATTTGTTTGAACCATATATGCCCGAAGATTACAGATTTACTCTTGGAGCAAGCGTGGTTAGCAAGTATCAGGCAGATAACGATATATTTTTGAAAATGCCGGAAAATGTTATGGCATATTCTACTCGATTGGGTGTTATTTCGGATATGTTTGCCATTGACGCTGAATATGCTTACAAATACAATGACCCGAATGCTACTAATAAATTCAAGTATAACGACGGGCAAGGATTAATTGTCAAAGGTTCACTCTATGGTGACGGATTCGGACTCGCTGTGAATGCCCATTGGATTGATAATATGGATATGCGGAGTGATCGTAATGCACGGGCTCAGGAATTATTCCTCAACTTTATACCTCCTCTTACCAAGCAACATGCTTATGCCCTTGCAGCCTTGTACCCATTTGCTACCCAATTTAATAATGAAGCCGGAATCCAACTTGAGATGACTTATCAGGTTCCGCGAGGTTCGTCTATCGGAGGTAAATACGGCACAACAATTACTTTAAACTATTCTGATGTACATTCGATAGATACAAGTCATATTGATGAATTTACATACAAGTCCAATTTCCTAGGAATTGGTAATAGGAGATATTTCAGGGATTTCAACATTGATATTTCGAGAAAATGGTCAAATAATTTTAAAAGTGATTTGACGTATCTGAACGTAATATACGACAGAGATGTTATGGAAAATGAAGGTGCTCCATTGTACGGTAAGGTCTTCCAAAATGTTATTATAATGGATGCCCAGTATATGTTCGACAACGGTCATTCAATCAGGGGTGAATTTCAACACTCATGGTCAGTCCAGGACTCGGCTATCATCGAACCTGAGAATATGAACGGCAATTGGGCTCATTTACTGGTTGAATACACTATAGCACCGCATTGGTATTTCACCGTTTATGACCAATTCAACTACGGCAATGATGATCCTGACAGAAGAATACACTATATTAACGGTTCAATCGCATATTTAACAGGAACGACTCGAGTACAATTAGGTTTTGGTAAACAACGTGGCGGTATAATTTGCGTTGGTGGTATTTGTCGAGCCGTACCTGCTTCTAATGGAGTTTTTCTATCAGTTACTTCGTCATTTTAAGGAGTAAAATAAAATGTTACTAAGATATATTGCATTAATAATATTTTCGGCTCTAATATTCATATCTTGTGATATTGTTGAGCCGCCGTATCAAAAAGGTGGAGAGCCAATTCCGCTTGACACCGCAAAAAGAAATGTTCTTCTCGAAGATTTCACGGGATTCAGGTGCGGTAATTGTCCTGAAGCAGCTCATCTGGCTCATCAGATAGCTGAGACTTACCCGGGTAAGGTTATTAAAATCGCCTTGCATGCCGGACCATTATCCTTACCTACTCCGGTTCGTAAATATGATTTCAGAACGGATGAAACAAAAGAGTTAGCTCAGTATTATAACCTTATAGCTACACCTTACGGTATGGTCAATAGAGCATCTTTCGGCGGACAAACACTGCTTGCACCTACTTCATGGGGTGGTCATGTCACAAGTGAGCTTGAAAAAGATGCTGATTTAAAAATTGATTTGAACGCCTCATACTCTGAAGGTAATAAGGAAATATCGCTCAATGTCGAATTGGAATATGTAAAACCCGGTACTTCTGATCATTTCATCGCAGTTTATATCCTCGAAGACAGTGTCGTCCAGTATCAACAAGACGACAGAGAATATCCGAATATTCACGTACAGAATTATGTCCACGATAACGTTATGCGAGGTTCTTTCACAGGGACATGGGGCTTACAGGTTTCGGATAGACCAATTAGCATAGGACAAAAGTTCAATTTACCATTCAAATATATTATTCCCGAAAGTAAGGATTGGCGAGTTGAGAAGTTATCATTAGTAGTATTTGTACATGATAATACCAGCAAAGAAGTTCTTCAGGTAGAGAAGATTTATTTATTTGAGGATTAATGTTCTCTTACATAGATACAGACAATTACAAACATACAGATGAATCGAAATGGCAGCAAGTTTATGAAACATCCGATGAACTTACTGCCATTCATCTTTGCGAGAATCTGAAAAGTATTTCTATACCTTGTCAAATATTGAAACAGTCTGATTCGATGCGACCTTTCACTTTCGGCGGGTTTGCAGTTGTCAAAATTTTCGTACCTGCGGAGTATTATTCTTCTGCTTTAGAAAGTATTAGAATTTTGATGAAATAATAATGGGATTGATATATTTGAACTTTACTTTCTTTTGTGAGTTATTTATCGAATCCTGAAAATCTATATAAATATCATGTATATACTTATCTTATAATTATATGATAATTTCAACTTACGGATAAATAACAATCTCCTCAAAAATCATGTTATGATTTGAGGAGACAGATATAATAAATTACTGCTGAATTAATCTTCCTATAATACGATATCATTTAAAATTGTCCGAAAATTCTTGCCGCAATTTTCGAGGCTTCTCTCAATGCCTCAAAATTCAACTCAGTGTCAATATTTTTTTCTTTAAAAAATTCAATTACTTTCTCTGTAGCAATATTTCCTGTTAATTTGTCAGATGCCATAGGACAACCGCCGAAACCCATCATGGCAGAATCAAAACGTCTGCATCCTGCGTTAAAAGCAGATTCAATCTTCGACAAAGACTCTTCCGGCTTAGAGTGCAAGTGAACACCAAATTCAATGAATGAAAATTCTTTAGTAAGAGTAGAGAAAATTCTATTGATATTATCCACTGTTGAAACTCCCACAGTATCGCTAAGCGAAATTGTATTGACGCCTACATCACTTAATTTTTCAGCCCAATGAGCTGCAATTTCTTCATCCCATGGGTCGCCGTAAGGATTACCAAAAGCCATAGAAAGATAAACAACCATTTCCCGATTGTTCTGTTCACACAGAGTATTAATTTCTTCAACTCTGGAAAGTGACTGATCAATTGAAGAATTGGTATTTCTCTGTTGAAAGGTTTCGGAAATAGAGAACGGAAATCCAACATAATCAATTTCATCAAAGAAAACAGCTTGTTCAGCTCCTCGTAAATTTGCTACAATAGCAAGTAGAGCAGTATCAGATTCATACAAATTTAGTTTGCGAACGACATCAATAGTATCATGCATCTGCGGAACCGCTTTTGGCGAGACAAAGGAGCCGAAATCAAGAGTATCGAATCCACATTTCAAAAGTGCATTAATATATTGTATTTTCAATTCCGTAGGAACGAATTTCTCAAGTCCCTGCATTGCGTCACGGGGACATTCAATCAATTTGAGCATTGTTTAACAACCGTAAAAATTAATCATAACAACCAATTAGACGTGAAATAACCAATCTTTGAATTTCAGAAGTACCCTCCCCTATTTCGAGCAGTTTCTGGTCGCGATAGAATCTTTCAGCTCCATATTCCTTCATCAAGCCATATCCGCCTAAAATCTGTACACAATGATTGGCGGCAGTATGAGCAAGCTCCGAACAATAAAGTTTTGCGATAGCACCTTCTTTCGTAATTTTCTCACCTTTATCCAACATTCTGCAGGCTTCATAAAGGTAATTGCGAGCAAGTTCCAATCCCATTTCAATATCTGCAAGCTTAAATGCATTTGCTTGATATGTAGAAATTGGACGCCCGAAAGTCTTTCTTTCTTTTGAATATTTTAATGCAAGTTCGAATGCTCCTTGAGCAAGTCCTAATCCCATAGCTGCAATAGAAAGGCGCCCGTTGTCCAAAGTGGACAACATCTGCTTAAATCCGTCGCCTTTTTTTCCTAATGTATTGCTCAGAGGAACTCTGCAATCTTGGAAATACAATTCGCTGGTGTTTGAAGCTCGCCACATCATTTTACCTTTCATTTTGCGAGTTTCATATCCCGGAGTGGAATTTTCTACAATCATACATGTAAATTCTTTTCTGCCGTCAGGTTGTTGACCTGATACTGCAAGGACTGTAGAACCAAGTGTAATATCGGTTGATGCATTCGTTATAAAAATCTTAGAACCGTTGATAATCCAATCTCCGTCATCTTCATAAGCTCGGGTGGATGTGTTACCGGCATCGGAACCGGCTTCAGGTTCAGTAAGACCAAATCCCCAAAGCTTACCCGAAGCAAGTTGTGGTAAATATTTTTCCTTTTGTTCATTATTTCCGAAGTAATATAAAGGACCACAACCAAGTGAGTTGTGAGCAGCAACTGTAGCAGCTTGTGAACCATCTACTCGTGCAAGCTCTTCTACCATGATAATATATGAAACATAATCAAGATGACTGCCCCCGTATTCCTCTGGAAGAAAGGCACCGAGAAACCCCATATCTGACATTTGACTCGTTATATCATACGAAAATTCTTCACTTTCGTCGAGTTCACCCGCCATCGGCTTTATGACTTCCTCTGCAAACTTACGAACAGTCTGTCTCAATAATATCTGGTTTTCAGATAAATTTCTGTTTAATGACATAATAAATATCCTGTTTTATATTACCCGGTTAAAAACTATACTTTAAAAACGAAGACTTTTTTAATTAATTTTAGCTTATGATTAATTTTTTTTTTAAATTTTCTACTGTATTAGCCGGACTGAAAACGAATTACGCAGACTATCGTCTATATTTAGATTTGTAATGAATAATTTGATTTCTATTTTATTAGTGAAAATAAATAGTTATGTATTATATTTCAAGGATTTAGTAATGGTAAAAAGAATCTTGTTCCCACTTATTTTGGGAGTATTAATCTCTGCATGTGTCTCACAAGGAACTTATGACGATATGGTTGCAGAAAGAGACGGAGCTTTGTCAAAGAATGATTCACTCCAATCAATCATACGCAGTTTGAACAGTTCCAATGTTACACTGATGCGTGATTTGAATGCTTTAAAAGATGAGCTTGCTAATTTAAAAGAGACCTACGACGCATTGAAAAGAAATTCGAGCGCCGGTGCTTTGGAAATGATTACTAAGCTTGAGGAATTGCAAAAGGATATAGCAGAAAGAGAACGCAGAATACAAGAAATAAAAGAAAAACTTGATGAACGAGACAGATTCCTGACAGCTTTGAGAGAAAGAATTCAAAAGGCAATGGCAGGTGTAGAAGAAGGTGGACTATCAGTTTATATCAAAGACGGTAAACTTTATGTTTCACTGTCAAATAAGCTTCTGTTTAGAACAGGTTCTACTGAAATTGACCAACAGGGTCTTAATGCACTACTCCAACTTGCTGAAGTTCTCAATCAACAAAATGATATTAACATACTTGTAGAAGGTCATACCGATAATCAGCCGATTTCTGCACAAGCTGGTAGATTCAAGGATAACTGGGACCTGAGTGTCATGCGTGCTACTGAAGTAGTAAGATACCTCACAAATGAAGGCAAAGTCAGTCCCTTGCGAATTATCGCTTCCGGCAGAAGTGAATACTTCCCTATTGAAGAAGGTGACACTCCTGAAGCAAGAGCTATCAATAGACGAACAGAAATTATTTTAACACCGAATATTGATATTCTATTTGAATTGTTCAAATAAGATGATATACAAACAAAGGGTAGTACATTCAGATTACTACCCTTTGTTTCTTTTACTATAAATTATAATAAACCGATTAAAGTATTATACTGATAATGTCGGTTATCTATTCCAATCATTATATATTGAATAAAAATCTCAAATTCAAATCACTTATGAATAACAAACGTACCGGTTTCTACAAAGGGACCTGAGTTGATTCTATAAAAATACAGTCCGGAATTTAAGCTGTGAGTATCAAACGAAACTTCGTGCTCACCTTTATCAAGAATCCTATTTATCGGCTCGGCTATTTCTTCTCCGATTGAATTATAAATCCTTATAGTTGTTTGAGCAGATATTCCTATACTAAACTCGATTTTTGCATTAGCACCATTAATGGGATTGGGACTGATTCTGCCGACTTTATACTTATAATTGCTGAAATTAACCACTCTAAGCTCATCACCGCATACAGGATTCACGCTTATTCGACTGCTTGTAGAATTTATTTCGATACAATCATTGTCCCGTGCTGTGATATCGAATATTACATCAGTTTCGTTATCAACACTGTTTGGATAAAAAACTAAGAAAGGTATTTCAAATAAATCGCAATCCTTTGTTATTTCCAAGCCTGCTATTGATTTTAAACATAAGCCTAAATTGCCGGGATTACTTCTCTCCTCTTCATATTCCAAATTGAATATACCTTCCAACTCACTCCCGATAGATAATTCGGAGCTAAGTGGTTTTAGAATTCCATTGTTGTATCTGATGTTGATTTTTAAATCCAGCAAGTTAAATCCATTCAAATCAAAATCTGTTCTGAATTTGGCTTTGAACATGACGGTATCGCCTATATCAGCATCTTGCATAGCCGGACTCACTACAATGTCGGTATTAAATTTAATAGGCTTACCGGTGAATTTTGCAGTCTTTTTCAGTAGAGGAATTTTTGCATCAACAAGTACAATTTCGATAGACTTTTCGTACTCTGATACCGGTTTATACGCCACTTCCATATTCTTTTCGCTCCCCGGGCTGAGAGTAAACCCGCCAACAATATCAACACTTATAATTCTGAATTCGGGTTCAGGATTCACTATCAATACAGAGCCGATTGAAATATCATTTTTACTGTTGTTCTTAACAGTACCGGAAATTACCGATTCAAAGCCCAAACATGACTCACCGGTACCTCCGGTGAAGGTCAGTGCTTGCTCTATTCCGAATCCCTTCAATAATATATCGGCTGTATCAATAGCATCACTAATTACTTGAAACTCCGAGCTGCTTTCACCATAAACATTCGGTACAAATCCGGCAACCAAAATAAATGTTTTACCGGGAGCCAGCTTAATGGGAAACTTTACTACTTCCTTGTCCAATTTGAAACCTTTTTCTCCGAAAAATGCCCACATGCTTGATATGCTACCGTCGTCAGGTGTTTGAAAATCATAGATACTAAGTGTATCTGCATACTCCCACTCATCAACCGATGAATTTTTAATTTCTATCCTTCTGACTCCGGGTGTTTCATAATTTTCTACAATTACGGTATCGAAATCAACAATTGTAGATTCGACAAGTGGAACTGTCCCGAATCCTCTTAACTCGGTTGTACTTTTACTTCCAAAATTATTCAAATACTTGATTTTTAATGAATGTTCACCTTTAACAACGGGGCGGAAGTGCACTATAAATTCAAACTCCTGATTTGGTTCCAGCGTCAAATTTGTAAACATTTGTCTGTTAAACTCAAATGCTTCGTTGTTGATTCCACTTTCAATTTCAATTCCATGAATCTGAATTTCAGAAGTACCAGTGTTCTTTATTTTTATCGAAGAACTTTCATTATCTATCGGATAAGGACCTGCGGGAAAATCGTACCTGAAAATCCTTCTTCTACCCCAGTCATAAGATTCAGCCACTAATCCCGGTTCTACTCCAAATGCATTAATAATACAGACATTATCCCTAATATCAGCATTAGAAAATATTTTCACTGAATCAGTGTAGTTACCGAGTAATTTCGGGTTAAAAATTATTGTGAAGCCTAATTCATCCCCGGGCATGAGAGTCAAGGGATTATCTGAACCAAAATCCTTGTCGAAAATTATATCAAAATCATTTGAGTTTGTGCCTTTGAATCCGTTTAGAATCAATGGGCTGACCCCACTGTTCAGAATTAATGATTGCTTTGAATACTCACCGCCAACAGTAACATCACCGAAAGATACATCTTTAACTTCAATAATAGGATTACCTACTACTGCTTCGACCTCTGCGGCATATACAAAATGACAATCATCACCATAGCCAATTGAATCAATAAAATTTCCGGAAGTATCAGGTGTAAAAGTGCAATAAAATTCGATAAATTGTTCCTTTTGAATCGTAACAGGCAATTCAATAGGCTCCAGAGCGAATCCCTCTGCACCGCTTTTCAATGATATTTGTCTGATGATAAATGCTGTATCAGATTTATTTGTAATTCTAAATAGTTTAGAAAGAGCTTCAGAATGTGAATTAAAGGATCCGAAGTTTTCGTAATCAGGTGATATGACAGTGTTTGCAGCAGTGTAATAAATATTTGCAAGACTGCTGTTTCCGGCGGCATCCCAGAACAAAACAGCTGCTTCGGCATCAAGACGTCTGTCGAGAATTTTTAAAATCCAATTTATTTTATTACTAACACCGGGAATTAAATCATCAAATTTGCTCTTTTGAATATTCTTAGCTCTGTCGCTCAAGAAAAGTACTCCTGCGAGATTACTTCTGTTTTGGCTGTCTTCAGGCATATCAATTGTTTCACCGTTTACCATTCCGAGACAATCAATATCCCAGCTTATCTTGGGTGACATGGTATCTGCTGTGTTCAATGTATTAAGTTTTAATCCTGCAGGAAATCCATAAGACGTTTCTCTATTAAAACCATACATGTATGCAGCAAAACCATCATTTGCTTTGACAGAATACGAGCCCGTGCCCGCTATTTTGACTGTTGCAATTCCATAGTCTTCATTTAGTAAATCAAAATGTTCAAGGATTTGTAATTCATTTAGACTAATATAATTATATACACCAGAAGTATATTTCCCAAGCATGATATCATCAGGAATTTTGCCCTGAGTATCTTTCTTATAAACTATGCTGAGATAATTGGATGAATATGCACCGGACTCATTCAAAGCTGGAAGTGCAAAAAACATTTCGCCTGAGAAATTTTCAGCTGATGACAATGACAATTGGAATGGGTCACCAGGAGGTTCCGGCAGACCGTCTTCTTCAACTCCTGTATTCATCAAAGTTACAAAAATCGGGTTATTTGATGATATGGTGCCTGTTTTATTTCCATTCAATTCGCTGAAACGGAGTTCGATATACCCTTCTCCGATTTTTCCTCCCCCTTTCGCTATTGTTGTATGATAGGCTCCGTCAACAAATATATCAGTGTTGTCATCTTTTGCATACACTCTAAGCACCGCACTGAACTTCCTTCCAAAGATATGAGGTATATGATACTTCTTGCCCCAAGTATTTGTTGGCAATTCCATTTCGGCAATATATCCGAAGAATTTATTTACTGATGGAATATTGGCGGCATAGGAGCCTGATACAACTGCAACAGGCATGGAGGCTTTTACAATTGAGCCACTCAAATCGGCATCTCTGCCTTTTGACGAAACCATCCATACATCGCCTTTATTCAGGATTTTCTTAACAGTTTCTCCGGGCTTTTGCCCCGAGGAGCTTACTGTCTCATCATTACCGCCAAGGGTAAACTCTACTTCTGTACCATCATAAACTGCTACAATGCCTGAAAGTGACGGGAAGCTGTTATATACAGGATAATACACCGAAGCATCGGGATATGAGGACACTCTGTAATCTTTGCCAAGCACATTGACCGGCAATACTATGAATCCCTCTGTTGTGGTATTATACTTCACAGCAGTGTGTACAGAAACAGGATTATCGGATTTAATACAGATTGCTGTATTTTTATAAACGTCGCTGAATGAAACCGGGTCTAATCCGGTTTTTATATACGGTTGAGCTATATGCGGCTCTAAACTGAATTCATAAGTTGTACCCGGAAGTATTGTGCTTTCAAAAGAATAACCTTTTCCTGACACTGTTATTTGAATATGGCTTTCTTTCTGTGCACTTATATATAATCCTACATAATTTCCTGTGGAATTACCATTTTCAATAAGCGCCGGAGGAACCGTAAACCAAAACTCGGTACCCAGATTACTGTTTACATACTTTTCATACTCGTTGTCGGCTGATAGACTGCGATAGCCTGAAATATTCATCAGTAACAATATGAATAAGAAACTTTGTATCAACTTAGTCATATATCGTCTCCGCATAATTCTGAGAGCAGGATTTTTTATTTTATGTCAATCCTCACTAACATAGACACATCAACTTAAAAAATGTCTCACAAAAAATCATTTTTTTTTGATTTATTTAAAATTAAATACGGAATATTATTATAAAAATTATAATTTACCAAAAAATCTTCTTCGAAAGTTGAAATATGAGGATATAAAATTCGACAAGGTATCAAATAAAAAATGCCGGGGTGACAATTTATCACACTCCGGCATCTGAATAGAGTTAAATATACAAATTATTTAACAGGAATATCAGCCAAGATAGCTTTCAAGAGATTCCAGCAATTTTCTGTTGTCGGAATGTTGATACATTCATCAGGTGAGTGAACATCTTTCAATGTAGGACCAAATGACAACATGTCCATGCCGGGATACTTCTCGCCAACGAGTCCGCATTCCAAGCCTGCATGTATAGCTTCGATATGTGGTTCTTTACCGAATATTTTCTTAAATACTTCGACGGCTTCTTTAAGAATAGGTGAATTCACATTAGGTTCCCAAGCTGGATATCCGTCACCATAAAGAACTTCAGCACCGCCAAGAATAAATGAAGTCGCTACTTTCGAAACCATATCTTGTTTTTCGCTCTCAATTGATGATCTTTGGCTTGTCAATACTTCAATAGAATCATCTTTTGTTTCGACGATAGCGAAATTGGTTGAAGTCTGGACTAATCCTTCGATATCAGGACTCATTCTATATACACCGTGTGGCACAGCATAAAACGAATTCAAAAGTCTTTCTTGAAATTCTTTGGTCATTATTCTCGAAGGTTTATCGGTTAATTCAGCGAAAATTGCCAAGTTTGGTTCTTTAGTACCGTATTCTTTTTTGTATTGAGACTCAAATTCTGAAACGTACTTTTTGAAAGCATCAACATCTTTAGATGCAACGGTTATAGTAGCAAAACCTTCACGTGGGATAGCATTGTGCTTATTACCGGAATTAAAATCAGATAATCTGATATCGAATTTACTGTTGAGGTTCCACAACAATCTGTTCAGGAATTTAGCAGCATTACCGCGTCCTGTATGGATTTCGATTCCTGAGTGTCCGCCACGTAGTCCTTTTACAACCAATTTGAAAGCTGAATGGTCAGCAGGAACAGTATCTGCATGATATTTATATATAGCTCTTGTATTCATGCCTCCGGCACAGCCAATAGTGAAAGTGCCGTCTTCTTCAGAATCAAGGTTAATCAAAATCTGTGAGCGTAATAAATCTTTACCCAATTGCATAGCACCGGTAAGACCTGTTTCTTCATCGAGAGTACACAACACTTCCAAATCGGGATGTGGCACGTCTTTTGAAGCAAGAACAGCCATACCCATAGCTACGCCAACACCATTATCGGCTCCAAGGGTCGTACCTTTTGCTCTTACCCAGTCACCATCAATATATGCTTGTATAGGGTCGTTGTCAAAGTCAAACTCAACATCTGAATTTTTTTCGCATACCATATCAATATGTCCCTGAATACATACAGGTTTACGATTCTCCATGCCCGGAGTAGCAGGTTTACGAATTACAAAATTACCGATTTTATCTTCTTTCACTTCGAAGCCCATATCTTTAGCCCAGCCTTTGATATAAGCTGCAATTTTTTCTTCTTTCTTTGATGGTCTTGGCACTTTTGTGATTTCTTCAAAATAATGCCAGACGATTTCGGGTTTTATCCCTGCGAGTGCATTAGCCATAATTAGTATTCCTTATTAAATTCTTTAAAATTAATGAAACCGTTTCTATGCAAATAAGATAGGAAAAGGGTTATCCTTTTTTGAGCAGGTTGAATCTTTTCACCCTGGGAAATTTCTAATGTATTTATGATTTGTGCAACGTTTTGCTTACCGTCAATTTCCAACCATGCAGCTGTTCCCAGTTCATCGAGATTTGCTCGTATATATGGATTTTTTAGTCTTGGTTGTAATAACTTTCCAAGTATTTTGTCGGAAAATCTTGGTACCAAAACGTCAATCAGACCATCTTCCTTTTTAGAATGTTCATACAATCTGTAAGGAGTCAGTTCCAAGTAATTCATTTCCTTGTCTGATTTTTTTCGGAATAAATTCATAGAAAAATAGTTTTTTTTAATTTAGTTAAATTAAGAAGTGCAATTTACGAAAAAATACATTAACTTTTAAATATTATTCTATTTATTTTAATATTCAAGGGTGGAATAGAGGAATAAATCAATTATTTGAAAATCTAATTGAGGTTCAGAAAGAATATAAACACAAAAGCAGGAATCATATAGACTCCTGCTTTATAGCATAAATTCGTATTGTATATTAATTAATATCTTGAGCAACAAACGGCATCAAAGCCAGATGTCTTGCATACTTCACAGCACGAGCAACAAGTCTCTGCTGATAAGCTGTAACACCTGTAATTCTTCTAGGCAATATTTTGCCTTGATCGTTTGTAAATCGTGATAAATACTTAGCATCAAGATAATCAACGACTCTTTGGTCTTTTAGCGGATTGTGTTTCTTCTTACCGGTTTTCTTATTAGGTTTGAATGTATTACCGGTTTGCATAGGATGAATAGCGTTCATTATTTATTCTCCTTTTTTCTTGAATCCATCATTTCTTGAGCTTTAGCAAATCTCTTGTTAAATCTATCCACGCGGCCGGCAGTATCAACGAGTACCTGCTTACCTGTGAAGAAAGGATGTGACTTTGAGTCAATTTCTAACACCATCTTCTCGTTCTTATAGCATGAACGAGTTTTGAAAGTCGAACCGTCGGTCATAACAACGTCAACTGTTTGGTAAAATGGGTGAATGCCTTTTTTCATTTTTAATTATTACCTATTAATATCAATTTTATCTACTTGATTTATATCGTCAATTTTAATAAATTGTTCTACAAAGCGAATCGAACCGTCATTACCTTTAAATCCTTTAATGACTTTGACAACCGATTTCTCTTCAGTTTTCTTCTTCTTAAGCTTGTCGCCAAAACTTTGTGCTTTTGCCATGATGCACCAACTACATTAATTAATACAATTTTACGAACTTCAAAAATAATATATTTTTATTTAAATTCCAAATAAAATTAAAATCTTACAGGCTCAATTTTATCCACACCGTCTTCCGGACATTTTGAATGAATCTTATAAGAAGCCGAAAGAGTAGTAACAGGTACGGCAAGCAATCGCTCTTTAGCAATTAAACAACCGCATACTCTGCATATACCGTAGGTCTTATTGCGAATCCTGTCCATAGCATCTTCAAGTTTCTTTATATGTTCACTGATACGTTGTATCTGTGCATAAGTTTTTTCTTTTTCCTGTGCTTCTGAACCTTGCTCAGCCATGTGCATGGAATAAATCATGCTCTCTTCGCCTGAATCAAATGCCGTAAGGTCTTCCAATCTTTCTTTCAACATTCTAAGCTCATCAAGGGCTTCTGATTTAGCTTCATTAATTACCTCTGCAAACATCTCCAAGTCATCATCGGAGTATCTTATATCACTGTCAGATATCTGGCTTACGGATTCATTCAGGGGAGTATCAATTAATTCAGCTTCGGGATTGATTATATTTTGTTCCGATTCCGGAGCTTCATCTTTTTGTAGCTTGACTTCATTGTCAATATTATTTACAGACTTCTTTGCAGGAGCTTTTTTCTTTGATTTCACAGCATCCTTGTTAGAAACAGTATTAGTCACGGCTTTTGATTTAGCCGATTTGGAATCATTGTCTTTGGCTTCGGTTTTTGACTTAACATTTTTCGTGCTTGTCTTAACCTTAGAACCTTTATCGGTTGCAGTTTTATTAGCCGTTTGTACTTCAACCTGTTCAACAGTAGTATCTTTAACTGTTTTCTTTGCCATACTTAGCTCCATTAATTAATCTTGCATACAATACAAAAACAAAGTATTTGCATTGTAACTAAGTCAAATTTAAAAATAATAAACAAGAGTAATGCGAGTTTAACTCATTAAACGCAAAATAACGAATTTACTTAATAATATTGTAAAACTATACTGTTTTTTAGAATGAAATTGAAAATCATTCTTCACAGAATATAGTATCATTCCTGTCCGGGCTTGTAGATACTATGCTTACCTTAGCTCCGACAAACTCCTCAATATACTTGATATAGGCAAGAGTTTCTTGAGGTAAATCTTTAAATTTACGAATTCCTCTTAGGCTTTGATTCCAACCTTTGAGTTGTTTATAATCACATTCAATATTATTAAGAGTTGGTAAATCTATAGGGAAATATTTCAATATTTTACCATTTAAAGTATAAGCGGAACATACATTTAACTCGTTAAAATCATCGAGTACATCAAGTTTGGTCAGTGCAATATCTGTAATTCCATTTATCATAACAGAATATTTTAAAGCTACTAAGTCAAGCCAACCGCATCTCCTTGGTCTGCCTGTTGTTGCTCCGAATTCTGCTCCTGATTTACGTAATAATTCACCGGTTTCATTTTGGAGTTCCGTCGGGAATGGTCCGTGTCCTACTCTTGTGCAATATGCCTTAGTAATTCCGATAATTCTTTTGATAGAAGTAGGGGGAATTCCTAATCCAGTACAAGCACCACCGGAAATCGGATTCGAACTCGTAACATAAGGATATGTGCCGTGGTCAACATCAAGCAAAGCACCCTGTGCTCCTTCTGCAAGGATTTTATTTCCTGAATGTACAGCATTATTAATCAATGTAGTAGTATCTGTTATAAATGGGTCAATCAGCTTGTCAAATTTCAAATATGTTTCAACAATCTCTTCAGTATCCAAAGAATCAGACCCATAAACTTTTGTTATTACTTCGTTATTTTCTTTAATGTTCTGTCTTAGCTTCTCTTCAAAAT
>JBAYPL010000033.1:0-15807 GCA_041677745.1 Kapaibacterium sp. (SeqCode) | reverse complement strand
CGCGCGTATGAAACGATATGATGAAGCAGACGACATACTCCGCAGAGTTGAAAATGACGGAAAATATGAAGAATGGATGGCTGCCACCAAGATTCAGCAGTTACAAGTTGCCAGACTTAAATGGAAAGATAGCAGCTATGTATATAAAGAAGAAGAGGAACAATGGACTGATGCCAATCTCGCTAAGTTCGAAAAATTTATTGATTCGGCATATTCAAATAATCATGCCCTCCTTACTTATTATTTTGAAAAAGGTATGGACTTCTATGCCAAAGATGATTATGTGAGATCAAGGTCTATGTTTGCAAAAGCAAGGGTAACCAGGACTCCTGTATTCAGGACTGCAGAAAAAATGTTCCAGCTCATGAATAACTGGGATATGAAGAGAAAATCGGCAGAACCCCTGATTGCTAAAATGAACTCAGGAGAGGAAATGACTGATTCTACAAGGCTGGTGCTTTGCAACGATTTATTTGCTTTGGGCAGGATTCATGAAGAACTCGGGAATTTAGATTCGGTAAAAGTTTATTATAAGTCAGCTGCTGATTATGCCCCTGTCGAAGACCCGGAAAGCTCACGATTTATCTATGCTTATTCACGGATTATTCGTGATGATGATGCATTTGCAGCAGACTCCTTGTTGGACATTATTGTCATGAATCACCCTTTGACGGAGTTCGGAAAAGATGCACAAGTCCAACTCGGCTACACAAGCAATTATGTGATTGATACAGTTGCTGATTTATATACTTCCGGACTGAATCTGATGCGTCACGGAGATTATAATTATTCAATAGAACAATTTTCAAAAGTATATGCCGACTACCCGGAATCCAAATACACACCTGCTTCAATTTATTCCATAGGGTGGATTTTCGAGAACTATTTGCGTAATCCGGATTCGGCTCTACATTATTATCGTATTCTTATAAATGATTACCCTGAGACTGAGCATGCTAAAGAAGTTAATCTTGGCGTTGCTTATAAATTAGCGGTTAATGCAGGCGAAATACCGGATTCTTTGAAAGAAAGAAAGATTGAAATGAAACCCAAAAGTCAGCTTGAACTCGAAAGAAGAAGATTGAAACCCGAACCGAGAAGAGTTCCACCGCAAAAACCTAAAAATGAGCCTCTGGACCCGATGAAACTTCTGAAAGATCCGGGCTCTCTGTTGAAAGGTAATGAAGCACTTCAAACCAATCCGTTAGAACTGCTTAAAAATCTCGAAGTACCCGCTAATGTTCCGAATCCTCTGGAATCAATCAATCCATTTGAACCGGCTGAAGCTGATACAACACAAGTTTTAATCCCTGAAAACGAAACCGACTAAATGAGTTAGAATTTATATGTTTGCTTTATGCTGAAGGATGAACCACATGAGTAAGACTGCAATCTATGCAGGTACATTTGACCCGATCACCAACGGACATGTTGATGTGATTGAAAGAGCTTCGGAAATGTTCGACAAAGTATTTGTTGTTATTGCCGTAAATTCAAAGAAAGTAACACTTTTCTCGGAAAACGAGAGACACGACATGATAGTTGCAGCTCTCAGTCATGTACATAATGTTGAGGTTGTCGTTCATCATAAACTTACTGTGGAAATTGCTGAAGAAAAGGGGGCGATTGCCATGGTCAGAGGCATTAGAGCAGTAAGCGATTTCGAATATGAATTTCAAATAGCACTTATGAATCGTAAGCTTGCACCAAATATTTATACGGTATTTCTGACTCCACACGAAAAATATACTTATTTGAATTCGAGTATCATTCGCGAAATGGCAAGATACGGCAGAGATACCAGCGAGTTTGTACCCCAAATTGTGGCTGAGAAACTCAAAGATAAGTTTAGTAATGCTTCATAAATAATTATATCTTGTCATTTTTGTTCGATTGATAACAGGTTTACCATAAAATTTCATAATATACGTTAAGAAGCATAATTATGAATTTAATTAATTTAGGATTTTAAATATGAAAAATATTGAGGTTGAAGTTCTTGATACTTATGTAATTATGTATCTTTCAGGCCAGTTTACAGGCGGACTCGAAACTGATAAACTGGTTGAAGAGTTTGATAAAGTAATTAATGTACATAAACCCGGTTTAATTGTTGATTTTGAAAATACTTCTTATCTCAGCTCTATATTAATCGGTATCTTAGTTAGAATGCACGCCAAATTCAGCGAACGCGACGGTAAAATTATATTTTGCAGATTGAATCAAACTTTAAGAAATGTATTAAAAATGACTAAAGTAGATACAATACTGAATATTACAGATACACTTGAAGAAGCTAAAGCAAAATTTTCTTAATATTCGATAAAATATTCAAATCCCCTAATAGTAATAAATTATATCACTGTAAGGGGATTTATTTTTGATTAAAAGTTTACTGTAAGCATGGTATATGCCCAAAATGCAGGGTCTGTACCTAAGCCTCTCGATTCATTTGTCTCCTTTAAAATTTTTCCGGGGAAAAATACTGAGGAGCCGAATTGTGCAGATACCCCCTTAGTAATATTACAACTTGCAATCAAATCAATCTCAGTGCCCAAGTCCTTATACTCATCATTGTTTACATTATAGCTTTCCATTGTTGAAAACATCATTATCACAGCATCAAACTTCCAACGTTCGTCAGGTATCCATTCTCCTTTAATATTCGGCATAATCAAACCACTGTTATTGCCTGCGATTCCCGGTCTGATGCCATGGCTTGGTAGAACAGTTATCGGGAAGAAATCCATGCCACCGTAGAATTTATGGATGGTGATGAATAAATGGTCAAATCCTTCATAAGCATCAGTTGAAGGGTCGTCTCCCGTCATGACATCAATACCGCCACCGATAGTAAATGCTCCGTTTTTGTAACCACCGTAAGCAGAAAGCATCCATGCAGATATGTCTGATTGCAAATTTGTTCTCTGACTCGGTAGTGTGTCAATTGTTCCTGTTTGAAGAGCCGCCTCCAATTCCCAGACAAATCCGGGTTTGTCACTCTTGGTAAAAGCACCTACAGTATATCTTGACAATTTAGGGAGACTGCTTTCCTGCCCCGGTGCCATTCCCGGAATTGCCTTATCATTCATGTCATAATAAACATATACATTACCGGACGGCAAATACGGGAAATTAATATCAAGCCCGCCAACCATTTTTGGTATTTGTTGCTGTGCTGAAGTCATAAGTAATTCTTCTGTCCCGAGTAAAAAGGCAAACGCTCTTGTCTGCCAACCTTCATTTATCTTATATGATGCCCAGGCACCGTCATAGCTTCTGCCAAAATTATGCCACTCCAAAGAGCCGATTATCCGTTCACTGTTGGTGTGGAACATCATTCTGCCCAGACGAATGCTTAAGTCTTCGATACCTATACCGTTCAATTCTATGTAAGCCTGATGCAAGTCAAGATTATCCGCAGAACCATCGAGTGTCCCACGCCAAGCTCTACCGTTTTCCTCTCCAAAGTTCCTTGAGTCTTGAAATTGAATAAATGCTTTTACATTTGGTGAAATTATCGCCTCAGCGTTTAAGCGACTTCTCAGCATATTTATGAATATCGGCTTCGCATTCATGTCGAAAAAACGCATATCTAATTCACCTCTGTACCTTATTTGCCCTCCTATGCTGATTTCAGGATTAATCCCTTTGTTGTTTTGCGAAAGTAATTTTTGTACGGAAATATCTGTCATAAATACAATCGCAGCTACCATCAAGTAAGTTAATACCTTCATAAAAACTCCTCTTTTATAATTGGTAAAAGTAAACACAAGTATCTGCAAAAATATAAATTTATCCGATATATGAAAACCTGCTGTTAAAAAAAGATTATTGTGTCTGATTATTATAATAAAAGGATGCGGAAAGTCTGAAATGATGATGTGGATTTTTTGATGAATTACAATGATAAAAATTGAATCAGCGAATTCTGACAGACCCGCAGATTCTTAGGAACCGAGATAATGCAACTTTAATCTATCTGCACCGAATATATGTGGCAGCAAAGTGTATTGCTCCTGTAAGACACTCTTCATAATTGCGTTCATTAAAACCCGAGCAATCACAGGCAATAAGAAGTTCCTTTTGAAATGTTTTGTCAACTGCAAGTAATCTTCTCAATAACTTCCCGTTACTCGACAATGAGTAGCATTCATTATGCTGCTTTTTATAAACTAAAAATGATTTAAGCAAGACTCTTTTTGACATTTCATCAAGCTGATTAATATCATTGTTGAGAATGTGTGTGAACACATTCATTATTCTATCTTTATAACTTTCCATTTTAATGTGTTTAACAAAAAAAATAATACTTAGGAAGAATTGTTTCAAGCTAGTAAGTAAAAATACGGATAAAGTTTGGTTTTTCTATAAGTTAAAAGTAATTTTTTCCTCGTTTTTATTGAATATTAATATAAATTAACCCTTTAGAATTAGTTTGTTAATTGAATATTTTATCTTGACGCATAGGATGCGTCTGTAATGTCCTTATATATAATCTATATAGCAATACGTACGTATTTAGACTTAATTAAAATAAAGTGTTAATCTCATAATGTTTTCATTAAATATTTATTTTAGTAATATTTGATAAAGGAAGTTCAAAATGGATTAAATTTTTCCGTGTGAGATATTATTGTCAATGCTACACAGAGAATTAATGCAGATAATTTTAATTAATCAATTCCATTTAACAGAAATTGGACAAGGACAGAGATATCACTTCTTCTGAAAACCTTGCAGAATACTGAATCCAACATTTTCAAACAGGTTTTTCCATTTATTTGTTTTCATAATCTTTTTTGCACCTGCTTCTACTTTATCGGGATTAGGGTGGTATGAATCCATATAATCAAAGGCAAGCCCTATGCCCCAACCCAGCAAAGGAAAGAAAGCCCAGTTGATAGTACCGGAAGTAAAGAAATTAATCCCGCATAAAAAAGTATTGATAATCAGGTACGCAGTCAAATGCTCTTTGAAAGAATGCTTCTTCTTTTCAATCCACATTCTTTTAGCTTCCTCGAATCCTGCCATCTCATTATCTTCCTTGATGGCAGCCAAGATCTGTTCACGGCTTAAATTTAGTTCAGCGGCAATTTTGAGTAATTCCGATTCGGTTATACCACCGCTGTACTCGGCACTTCGGCTGATAGCACGTTTGATGATTCTGTCAATTTCTGTACTGCTGAAAATTCTTTCACCCATTCAAATACTCCATGATTTATAAGCAAAATACGAGGAAAATGCAGAAAAGTTATATTTCTGATTAAGAATAATTTATCGGTACGTGAGCAATGTAAGATTCGTCAGAGACATAAAACTCTCCTTTCTTTTTTAGTACATCCTCAACATAATCGAAGGTAGATAAGATTACAGCTTTACCACCTTGAACAGCAACATCATGCTCATAATGAGCAGAATTTTTCTTGTCTTTGGTTACAACAGTCCATTTATCGCTCAAAGTATAAACATCCGGTTTGCCCATATTAATCATAGGTTCGATAGCAAGCACGATACCGTTTTTCATAAGCGGACCTCTGTGCTTGTTACCATAGTTGGGTACTTGTGGAGCTTCGTGTAATTTCCTTCCGAGCCCGTGACCTACAAGTTCGCGAACTACTCCGTAACCATTGTTTTCACAATGTTTCTGTATAGCATAGCTAATATCACCAATCTTATTGAATTGTTTGACTTGTGATATTCCGCTCATCAGCGACTCGTAAGTTACTCGCATAAGCCGCTTGTTTTCTTCACTTATTTCACCTACTGCAAATGTATAAGCATGATCGCCATAATAGCCATTCATAAGTACACCGCAATCTACCGACACGATGTCACCTTCTTTCAGGGGTTTGTTATTCGGTATGCCGTGTACTACCTGTTCATTTACCGAAGTGCACAGAGTGTTTGGATAGTCATACATATGTAAAAATCCGGGTTTAGCTCCGTGGTCTCTTATAAAACTTTCAGCAGCTTTGTCGAGTTCCAGTGTGGTAATTCCGGGACGGATGATTTCAGCAATAACTCCAAGCGTCTTTGATACAAGCTGGGCTGATTGTTTGATTAATTCAATTTCAGCCGGTTTCTTATAATCTATCATTCCTATAATTCTTCTAATTAAATTCATACGAAATTGCAAAAGTAGTAAAAAAATATCGTTATAATATTTTTAAAGTAATAAAAATAATAATACAAAAAAAACTTAATCCGTGATTAAGTATAAATAATTCCTGATAATTGCATCATTATTTTGTTTTAGTTTCTACTTCGATATATTTTAATTGCACGAAGTTTAATTAATCAAGTATTTGAAAGTGGTGATTTCAACTAAATGCAAAAATATATAAAATTGATAGGGAAGCATTCCGGAACAGCATTTTTATAAATTTCGGAAAATTATTAATAATTATTTTGTGAATACTGTAACTTTAATATATAAGTTGCGTATTGATATACAATTTTGTTTATACTAATTAAGATAATTAAGGTTAAAAAAATGCGGTCAAAATTAAGGACGAGTATTATCTGTATAATACTTTTGTTCCTGTTTTCTTCTGAATATGCAAGTTCATCAGGATTGTCTTTACTTGCAGACCATGCTGCAATAAACGGCTATGTAAAAGATGACAGCAACGGGGAAACCCTGATAGGAGCCACAGTTATTGTAAAAGACAGTAAATTCGGTTCATACACCAATAAGCAGGGTTTTTACAATATTAATAATATCCCTGTCGGGAAATATACTGTAAGAATTTCGATGATTGGCTATGCTTCGAAAGAAATTCAATTGACATTAACCGAGGGTCAAATTAAACGTCTCGATATTTCATTACAACCGGAGTCAGTCATGAGTGAAGGTATTTCGGTAACAGCAGACAGAGAGGTAGAAACTCGTCAAATTTCCATAAGTAAAGTTAATATTCCTATACAACAAATTAAGGAAATAAGAATAGGTGGTGAGTCGGACGTGTTTCGTGCAATTCAAATGTTGCCGGGGGTACTAACCTCATCACAAATTTCAAGCGGCTTATATATACGCGGCGGTTCTCCCGACCAGAATCTTGTGCTGTTGGACGGTACTACTGTCTATAATCCGTCGCATCTTTTTGGATTCATATCAACATTTAATTCCGATGCCATCAAAGATGTCGAATTGATAAAGGGTGGCTATCCGGCTGAATACGGCAGCAGACTATCAAGTGTGCTTAATATTACGCAAAAAGACGGCAACAGAAAAGAATTCGAAGGATTGGCTTCGGTAGGATTGATTTCATCAAAGCTCTCACTTGAAGGACCAATTGCTAATGGTTCTTGGTTCATCGGTGGAAGAAGAACTTACTTCGATTTAATAAAAACCGCCATTGATACCGACCCGAAAAACCCGATACCTGATTTCGGATTCTATGATGTAAACGCTAAGATAACACAGGACATCAGCGAATCGGACAGATTATCATTGAGCGGATTTATCAGTGATGATAATTTTAACTTTGCTACAAGCGGAGTTGATATGGATATGTTCTTAGGCAACAAATCGGCAGGATTAAAATGGACTCACATTTTCGGCAAGGACTTTTTCATGAATGTAAATATTTCCGGCTCATATTATAGGAATGGATTTAATCAAGAGTTGTCAGGATTTAAGATGAATGTTGAAAATTCGATAACAGACTTCACATTCCGTGGTAGTACTGAATATTTTATTTCTGAAATGACAACATTTACGTCGGGTTTGGAAGTTACCAATTATATATTTAAATATAATCAAAATTTCAGCGGTGACGGAGAAAAAGGTGAGGAAGGCAGCAATGATGGCGGCAAGATGAATTTGTTGTATCATGATTGGGTTTATAGTGCATTTGGACAGTTCAATCACAGGTTCACCGAATTGCTTTCGTTGCAAGCCGGATTGAGAGCTAACTATTGGGACTATTCGCTTAACACAAAGTTTGACCCGCGATTGGCTTTGAGATGGCAGGTACAGGATAACTTTGCAGTAAAAGCATCATGGGGAGTATTCCACCAATATTTAAGGTTGGCAGGGGATGAGAACTTCTCACTCTTCGATACTTGGTTGCCAACTGATAAATCGGTTGACCCTGCTAAAGCAATACATTATATATTGAGTTTTGAAACCGAACCCGAAGAAGGCTATAGCTTAAACTTTGATATTTATTACAAAGAATTGGAAAATATTTCTGAAGTACGAAGAACCAGCTTAGAAGGAAAAGATGTTAAAGATATATTCTACACAGGGCATGGTGATGCTTACGGTGCGGAAATATTCGTTCAAAAGAAAATTGGCAGACTTGCCGGATGGATAGGATATGGCTTAGGATGGGTGAATGCAAACTTTGACAGCATTAATCAAGGCAGAACATTTAGACCAAAATATGACAGGAGGCATGATTTGAAAATAGTTGCTCAATATCAAATAGATGAAAGCTGGACTATTGGAGCTACTTTTATGTTCCAGAGCGGACAATCTTACACAGGGGCTGTTTCGAGATTGCAAGTAGGTATGCCCGGCGGTGAATACGGCTATGGAAAAATTGTACCCTCAGACAGATTTGGATTGAGACTACCTCCTTCACATCAATTAAATCTAAACATAGGTTACAATACTCATATATTCGATTTGCCCATGAGATTGAATCTCGATATTTTCAATGTTTACAGCAGACGCGACATTCTAATGAGAGTATATAATACTGACCAAGAAGAAACTATCGTAGAAGATATAAGACTGTTGCCTATAATACCTACTTTTTCTTTTGAAATTAAATTTTAATCTGAGGAATTGAACATGAAATCGCTTTTTAGTTTGAAGTTGTCAATAGTTTTATCATTGATGATTTTTCTTGCTTCCTGTGAAGATGAACCTCCAACAACGTATTCTCAGGTGAAATATCTTGAAGGATTTCTCATAACAGATAAACCAGTACAAGGAATCTTGTTAATGAATTCACAACCTGTCAATCAAAAGTTTGACAGAGAGAAAGCTATGATTAAAGATGCTGATGTTAAGTTATCAGTAAACGGTACATCGCATACATTAATATACAGAGACGGAGATAATCCGGGATATTATCACCCGGACGAGAGTTTTCTAATAGAGCCGGAAACAAAATATGAAATAATTATAAATACTATAGACGGTAGCCTTGTTACTGCCGAAACTATAACACCAAAGAGAATAAACGGTTGGGTAAAGGAGCCTAAGCCAATAATCAGTTATCCGTCCGATACTTTAAAACTACCCCACGTTGACTCACTCGATATAGAATGGGACAAAGTGCCTGATGTCAGTTTTTATTTGATTAAAATTCTGGCTAAAGATACTTCCGACTATGGCAGATATCTCGAACCTCCTACTAATGAGTTAAACCGCAGGACATATAATTTTATGAGTAATATTGAAGAAACCGGAATTTTCTATAAGAATCCATCAAGCTGGAATCTGATTGCCAACAACAAGACACCTACCGTATGGTTAGCTTTCAGATGGTTCGGTCTTCATGAAGTCGAAGTCTATAATCCTGATCCGAATATGCTGAATTGGTTTATAAACATATTCTTCACTGCTTCATCGGAAAATAATGAGTTACTAAATAGTGTCAACGGTGGCTTGGGTGTGTTCGGCTCTGCTTCAATAGTCAAGAAGGAAGTTTTCTTGCTGAAAAATCAACCCTAACTCGCTTTGACAAGAAAAGATGTAAAGAATATGTCTTGATTCGAAAACAAGCCAACGGGGCTGCAATAATAAGCAAATCAATACCAATACCATTTCATATTGCAGCCCTTACTATTTGAATCTCTAAGACAAAAGCAAAGATGTATTATTTGCTTTTATTAATGTATGAATTAGTTATGGCAGCTTAAAGTGATTAAGATTTGCTCAACAATTGTAGCATACTCTCAACGAATTCATCAGAACCGAACTTATTTATATATCTTTGAAGAAGAAACAATGCTGAGGGACATACCCTGTGAATTGCATCTGAGTCGGTTCTGCCCCAGTGGTCAGCCATAGTCAGAAGGCAAAGATGGGGGATATGTATTTTCTTCTCCAATCTAACAAGTGCTTTTTCGGACATAGTAGAATTACTCTTATAAATTTGCATGGGAATCAGATGGTTCTTCACATATAATAACACTTTGTTAATGATATATACATCTGCAATGCCAAATCTGTTCAATAAATTTTTGGTAGGCAATTCCCCATAGCTGTCATGCATGAAAGCTCTGATTTTTCCATCTTTTATATCATTGCAATAAGGTTTTCCGAGGTCGTGACACAAAGCCCCAAGCATAAAAGCTTGTCTATCTTTTTCGTTATCAAAAAAATATTTCAGTTCAGAAGCAATGTCAATTACAAGAAGTGTATGAGTCCAAACATCGCCTTCCGCATGCCATACCGGGTCGTGAAGACATGATATAAGTAGATTTAATTCAGGGAAGTAACTTATGTTGTTGCCAGCCCTCAGCTCTCGAAAATATTCGGAAGGATTATCGGCTTCAAACAGAAAATGGAGCAATTGATTTGAAAAAATCATAAAAAAATATCAAAAATTGAAAAAAAGTTTAACGAAAATAAGAATAAAAATTATAAATTAGTATTTGGTAAAAATGTAAATTTGAAAGTTCTTTTAAATTTTTTGCTGACATATATGTTGAAAAAGAGGTTAAAGAATTGATTTATATAGAAGAAAAATTTTTTAAAAAAATTATGAAATTTCTTTAACTTTTTATTAATTGTTTGAAAATTATTTCGTATATTAGTTTTGAGATTTGAATGAATTTCTAAAATACTTTTTTCCTGAATGGATTTCTTGTTGGTATTTTTAAATATAAAATTTTGTAAACAAGTAAGAAAAAGATTATAAATGTTTTGTTTAGGAGGCAGATAAAATGTCTAAAGGTGGAGCCGGTAAAGTATATTTCGTGCTGTATCTTGCAGTAGTGCTTGAGCTTCTTATTATCATCGTAGAACGTGATGAGGCGGAAGAGCATTTGCATAAAAAAACACAGGAAGCAATGAGGATAGTTGAGAGTATCCTATCTCAGCTTCAATCGGGTGCTGGAACCGAAGGTATTAACACAAGACCGCAGGACGAAATCACTATTCCTCCCCCGGGGATTGATTTTAAGACTGCTATTGGCGCCGAAATCAAATCGAGTCGTCAATATGTTGTCGAAGTAGGTGTTACAGATGTAAGCACATCATTACAAAAGAGAGAATTTGAGACTGAAAAAGAGTATGTCAATAGAATCAAGAAATTAGTTGAATTAGCTAATGTCGAGCAGATACAGTATCAAGTATTCTATAGTAATGACCCGAATCCGAATAATGCACCGCAGTTTCCATCAGAAGAATTCCTGATGGAGAACAAAATAGACCTTGGAGTTCTGCAGCCCGGTGAGAAAATTACCGGAGAGAATCCAGATGCGACTTGGGAATTCTTAGGATTGCAAGAGTTAAATATAGATAAAGATGCTACATTTAACAACATCAATCTCGGCGAAGTTGATATGGCACAAGTGTCACCTGTTTACGCAGAAGCATTGAAGAGAATCGTTGGTCCTACATTTACTCCACAAGGAATAACCGAAGACAGTACTTTCTTCTATTCGGAAATAGAAACTCATAAGAACATGAGTAAGAACACTGAAATTCAAAAACGTTCATTTGTAGTTAATTTTCAACCGCCTTCGCAAGCAGGCTGGTATAAATTGAGATTTGCTTCCAGAACCAATCGTATCCTTGGTGTGAAAGCAGGGCAGTCAGCAGAACAAGTAAGCGATGAAGCTACAGTTAACATAGGTACAGTTCAGTTGAAAGTCTATGACTTACGCAAAGTAAAGAAAGAACTTACAACCAGACTCGACAAGTATGAACTTCCTGCTATAGAGGATCTCACTGAAACAGGTGATATTCTTGCGTTCGACAAGAAACTTGCAGAATCCAAGTTAAAAGCTTCGACCGAAGATAAAGCCGAAGAGGTGATGGGAAATATCAACCTCTATGGTTATATCGTTAAGTTGCTTGCTCCGGGTATGTCAAGTAATTTTGACCAAAATAAAGGTTCTATCGAATTTAATATCCGTGTAGTTACTCCTAAACCAAACATCGCTCAACCGATTGCTACTACTCCGGATTATGTTCCTACATTTGATAAAGTAGCTGCTGTTTTTGAATGTCAAATAAGTCCGTATCAGCCAAATCAGAACCAAATTGAAGGTACTGTAATGGATGCTGCCGGCAACCGAGTTGCTTCAATTAATTTCGTACCTCTTGATGAGATTGCAGGAATGAATTTTGCTAAACCGGTGCCTAACGAAAGACGTATGTATAGAGCTACAGTTGACAAAGTATTGCCTCCGGGTAAATATGAATTCAGCGTTGTTCACAGATTGTCAGGCAAAGTCAGTCCTCCGGAAAACAAGATACTCGAAGTATTCCCATCCTCATTGACCGATGCAAGTGCTAACAAGATTAAATCTGAAGTTCCGATATTTGCATTCTACGGTTACCCGTTGGTGTTTGCTGCTGAACCATCATCAGGCGGTAAAATCAAGCCGAATGAATTCAGAATATATGTGACAACCGATAATGACGCTCAACGTGCACCTATCGAAGGATTGTCCGTTACTAATGCTGCCGGTATCAGATTTACTCCTGAATCCAAACGTGTTAACATAAAGATTGCTTGGAGTCAGCCTTACACTAATAATGAAATTGAGTTGTTCGATTTCGGTACTAATATCAAGCAGGAAGACCCCGCAATTAATGTCAATTCTGTCAGAACCTCATTTAGCGGTACATCTGCTAAATTCAAGGTGTCAATTTCAGGTATTACTGTTGTACCTCCAATCACCGGTGACGACACCAAGAAAGCTGTTGTAAACATCAGCATACAAGGTGAACCTCAGAAAATAGACGGGTTAGGACAATATGGTTTTGCAACCGAGCCTATTCTTGACGGTGACCCGGATTCAGGTTATGAAATTGAGTTTGAGATGCAAGGTAAACTTGAACCAGGACAATCAAAAATCCGTGGAACAGTTATGCTGAATATCGTCGGTACCGCTACAAATCCCGTGAACGGAGTTCGTTCAGACCCGGCACAAAGAGCACTGACCATTCCTATTGACTGGGAACCGGACAGAGGCGGTCAGAGAAGACAAAGATAATTAAATAATTTTTGATAATTTTGAGAGTAAGTTAAGTAATATCTTAATTAAGGGCTATAAAATGATAAGGAAAATATCAAAGTTAGTTTTGTGTTTGACTCTTATAAGTATGATTCTGCCTGCGGGAACGTTCTCGCAGGGAGATGAGTCATTCAGACTTAAACTTGAAAGCATTCTATATAGTTATAAGAATTATCGCTTTTCCTTGGTATCTGTTTATAAAATGAAAGATCCGAGAGAGGTGGTCAAACTTATAAGAGATAAAGATGCTGCCGAATTAGGCGAGGGTACCGGTGTAGCTGCCGATGCTGAAGCACTTAAAGGAGTTGATGCAACAACCCTTCAAGTAATTGAAAGAGAAGCAAAAGCAGGTCAGTCTCTGATGAATGTCCAGCGTGCTCTTGTTCAAAGAAGTTTACCTATACCCGAAAATGTTGAAGCTATTTTTCAATATTATAAACCTACGGTAGGCGGGGACAGAAGAGTAAGAAATGTATATGTCGTAACAACAAGAAAAGCTAAAGATGCTGTTATGCCTCATAATCTGATAGCCATGATAATTGATTACGATGATGAAGCTACCCTTAAAAAACAGCTTGATAATGCAAGCCCTAAAAATATATATACACATCCCGAGTTGAAGGAATTTGCTCTTGACCCTAAAGAGTATCGTTCGGATAACATGTACGATCTTCTTGTTAATGCGTTCATGCAGGGTCTTGTTGAAGACAGAACTCTTGAAGCACAAGGATTCGGTACTCTAATTGACTGGTACAGCCCCAAAGCTGGTGTTACTAAGTCTCTTACAAAAAGTGATGGTATCGTCAATTCTTATGATATTCAGCTGTTCAAGAGAATTTCTGAAGGACAATCATTAGACATAAGAGATAAGTTTAATGAGGTAATCATCAGCCCTGACCTCATCAGCTGGAGAAAGTATGACTATCCTATGATTACTTATAGCGACGGTTGGGTTGATACTCTCGATAAAGTAACTAATTTCGGATTACCAAAATACGGTGTTGAGCTTAAATACGGTGCCGAAGCTATTAACTACCCATCGTTCTGGAGTGAGAGAATGACTCTAAGTGCTGTTTGGGAAGGTGCTAAGCTCGGAATTATTATGCCTACTAACGGTTGGTCAACTCTTGCTAAAGACCTTTATAATGTCGAACGCAGATTGACTCATGCCGGCGTCGGTATTTCCGGTGAAGCTGATTTCCCTATAGCCGTTATTCCTAAAAGCGGTATCTTTAATGCAAGTTTTGCCTATATCTTGGGTGATGCAGAAGAGGGTCCTAACAAGCGAAACTTAGACCCCGATTCATATCTGATAAATTATGATGACAATGACTATCTTATTCGTTATAATGCTCAACTTCATTATACCTTTGGTGTGGGAATTGACGAAAACTACCTGTTGCGTTTCGGCTTAGGTGGTACAATTTACGGAGTTGAAAAATGGTATAACAATCTCGTGATTGACCCTGATACAAGAAGAAATTCCATCAGCTATGAAATGCTGAGTGAAGAAACTGTTGGCGGTATTTCAGGTCGTATTGATTTTATGGCTCGTAAGGTCGCTACACCCTTCGGTATAACTGCCCAGTATTTCGATGAAGGTCTATATACCAATATCTGGTTACAAGTACCAATTGTCGAAAATACTGTCTCCTTGCGTCTCGATGCAAAAGGATATTTCAAAGCCTTCTCAAACAATCCGAGAGAATGGGAAAACAAGAGTGTGTTTATGCCAATGGCAAGATTCATTGTTAATTTCTAATTATTAATTTTGAAGTTGAAAATATATAAAAGATAAGCTATGAAGAAATATTTATTGTTAGTTGTAATTGCGGTAGTTTGCTTGGGTGATTTCATATATGAAGCAAATGCTCAGGCTGTTGACAGGCAGGGTATCATTGACTCACTGACAACTATTGATCCTGAAATTGTCTCATACTTCCCGCGATGGAAAGTATGTGAGCCGGATCTTATGACTCAGATTTATGCTGCTTTCGTCTATAAAGGCTACCCCAAAGAGAACCTGAGTCGCGAAGACATTGAAATTATGGCGGCTCCAAAAGAAAGAATGGATGACCCGCACGAAATCCTTATGATTACCTGCGGCAAGGAGAGCATGAACTCCGTTGAAATTACTTCAACTATGAGTGCATTGCTCACAGGCTTCTTGTCGGGTGAATACATTTACAGAGGTGTTGATAAGGGTTTCCCGCATAATGATAACCGTGCTAATCGTGATTATTGTTTTACGGACATTCCAAGAGAAATTCCGGTTTCCCCATCTCAAGCTGATATGATAATCAGCTATATCGAAAGACCTACTAATGTTGACCATGCCTTTTCACTTTCATTGTTCGAACAAACCTTAAAAGTCGGTGAAACAGGTTTCTGGATTCGCTCAGTACTTGGTACTGACCAAGTCGGGTATCCTTTCTGGACTGCCGGAGAGTCTAAATTATTGCTACAGAGACCACTCTACATAAATAAGGACCCTAAAACAAGAAAAGGTATCCCCTATCTGATTAATGCTTATTTAGGTGGAGCATACAGAATTCAAACCGGTCTTGAAAATGATAATTCGTTACTCAGCTG
>JBAYPL010000032.1:0-15852 GCA_041677745.1 Kapaibacterium sp. (SeqCode) | reverse complement strand
TATGTATTGATTTTGTTACTCCATCATTTGTGGTAGTAGGAAATAAAGAGGGACAAATTACTATTTCAAGAGATGGCGGAGTTACATGGGATTCTACAAATTTAAATACTAATCAAGATTTTAAAATTATTAAATTCACGGACTCCTTGTCAGGTATAGCACTGACAAATAATTTTATTTTTTTGACAAGCGATGGTGGAGTATCATGGAATAATATTACAAGTAACTTTAATTATTCAGGTGCAATAATTTTTCAATCAGCATATATGAAAGATAAATTTATATATGCCGGAGGTTTCTTTTCAACAGATAAAGGTAACACTTGGACTAAAAGTAATCCGATCAGCAATATTGATGGGATGTATGGTGTTTATTTTATTGATTCTTTGAAAGGTTGGTGTTCCGGCAGACGTCAGTTCGTACCAAATCAAAGTCAATATACTCATACAATTCTGCACACATCAGACGGCGGGAAAAACTGGTTTACCCAATTGGATACAACAATATATGAGAGTCCTTTAGGATTGATTGGCAATATATATTTTACAAATGAAGATGTTGGTATAACTTGGGGTGATGGTAATGTAATTTGGATAACAACAGATGGTGGTAATCATTGGAGTCGTGATACCGAATCTAAACCAATAACTAACAATTATTTTAAAGTTATGGTATTACCCAGTAATAATATTAACAAGCGAATTGCAAATATATATTTTGGTGGTGCAATATGGATGTATGAGGACTTAACTTCGGTAAATGAATTTGAGTTAAAGTTTGATAATATCAATGTATTCCCCAACCCCACTTCCGATTTCCTCACAATCTCAATCAGCAACAATGGGTTGCAACCCATTGTTCATAAAGTGCGAATATTTGATGTGTTGGGAATTGAAGTGATGTCCGAATCAATTCATCCGATGACTTCGAGTCATCGGATGAATGTCGAGAAGCTGCCTGCAGGTGTGTATTTCATCAGGATTGGCGATAAGGTAGAGAAGTTTGTGAAGATGTGAGCCCAAAAGCAAGATGGACTCTACTTCGAAAGTGGAGTCCATCTTATCTTAAACAACAATTCAAACAATCACGCTACTGCGGGGAATCTATCTTATAAGCAAATTTCCTTTCAATTGATTTTCCGGCAGGAATTTTTACAAACCATTTCAAAAAATCCTTCACATTGTCAACTTTAGCACCTGAAGTTTCTAATAGCTCAACTTCGATTTTCTCGTGCGTTGAGATAGGGAATTGATCTTCAATAGTTATATTTATTTCAGATTTGCGGTTATTCTTGACAGTAATCATATATCCGTATTGTTTGACAACATTACTGCTGAAAAACTTGGTTTCAGTCATATTCTGAACAATTTCTCTCTTGACTACTATGCTTTTATCCCTGCCAAGCGAAATACTGAGTGAGTCCAAAGTGGATTCGGGATTAATCAACGTCTTTCCGATATAAGTATTCTCGAAATAAATATATGCTTCTCCCTTCAGTAAATTCAGCTTTCCCCAATCAGGAACTTTTGCAATCAAAAAGGCATCTGGGTCGAGTTTCGGAACGGTGAAATACTCGTAAACAGCAGGGACATCAACATCGTTCAGAGTTATACTCTGCTTTCTGTTGTCTGATTTGATGGTATATTTATTTGCAGGTGAAAATTCGACCGTCATATATTTATTATCAACTGTTCCAACTTCCATACCATCAACAACCATTGATGATTCTTTAGTTCTTGAACTCCTGACAGAATTTGAATATGTTGGCGTCAGAGGCGAATCCATATCGTATGAACTCTGCAACAATCTCAGATACCATGGAGTTAGTACAGGCATAACATTACTCATATTGGGATTTCTCGTGGATAAAATCAGCTTAACTTCTTTCCAATCCCTGCCTGTTCCCTGCCATACTAAAGCCTTGTAGGATAACTTTACCGGCGACTCAACATCTTTCACCTTAATTTCATAATTAGGAACCCATCCAGCTGTCGGAGTGAAAACATTCAACTCCAAATTTATACTTCCCTCAATCTCACTGCTGAGATTAGCAATAATCTGATAATTTTGAACAGGTTGCTTGGTTAACTCATAATCACTGATTTGTTTGTTTAATTTCGCAATCAAAATACTATATTCATTTTGTTTTTCCTGATGATTAAGAATTTCCTTCCTGATTCCATTAATGCGTTTGTTATAATAATTTGCCAGAGTTGTAAGTTCAGTAATTGATGAGCCTTTTTCCGTTTCGGGATTTAGTTTGTATCCGGCAATTATACCTTCCTCACCCTGCAGGACACTTATTTGATTGCTCAAATCTCTTGATAAATAATTCAGTTTCTTTATACTATCCCTCACAGAAATTATATTTTGTGGTTCAATTTGGTTCTCAGTTTTAATTGTTTCCAATTGAAAATCGGTTGACATTACAGCAGTTGATGAGCCGGCATACAAGCGGATTGAATTCTGGTCAATGCTTGCAGGCATTGAATCTATTAAAATTATATTCGTCCCCTTTTTAACATTAACTTTCAAATTCATTGAAAGATTTGCACCACTCTGAAATACAATAACTTTATCCGGAGTTCCCTTCACATGTATTTCATTTTGACTTCTGACAGGACTGATGAAAACAAGAAAAACTAATAAACCAATCAACTTTTTCATAAGATAAGTCCATAATTAATGAATATTTTCATATCACGTTCAAAATTGATTTTTGTTACAATTCAATTTCCAAATCCCATTGGAATTTGAACAACATCATTGTTCAATATTTTTAGAATGATTCGTTTTACCCACCAAAACTACGGAGATTATATGTAAAGGTCAGCATGAAATATCTTTGAAGTACCCTTGTCCGTAAATCCTCCAGATATATTTCAGTTACATTTCTGTTTATACTGTTGTTTTGACCTAAAATATCATAAACACTTAGTCTCACTTCTGCAGCATTCTTGTCAAGGAATTTATATCCGATTGAGGCATTCCATAGCAGAAATTCCTGATTAAAATCTTGTTCTAATCCTTGGTACATATTATGAAAAACCTCTGTATTCAGCACAAGCTTTTCCCAAAGAATTACATTTACATTAGCAGTAGCAACATGTATAAAATAATTATTGTCTTGATTTGGCAAAATACTATTTTCCACAATGGAATAATTCCCACTGTATGAAAGTGTAAAATCTAATTCGGGGCTAATATTGCTCGACAGAGTTATTCCGCTGTTAATTGAGTAATTGTTAGCGATATTCTCGATATTATTAACTAATCCCGGAGTACGAGTATAGGTAAATCCTGCATTAAGATTCAGATTACTTCCGATAAATGAGACAGGGACACCGTAAGCGGCAAACGAGCGTCCCATGACATATCCGTCCAAATTCACTGGTCTCGAAATTTGAGAGCCGGCAAACAAAGGAATACCATTAATGCTTGTATCTCTGTTTGCTGTATAAAGTGAGTTCGCAATATAGTCATTTGTAAATCTTAGCATAGCAAAACCGAACAGGAAAGATGATGATTTGAAATCCGAAGTCCCTACTCTTCCCATCAAAGTATGTGTGTAATTTTGTTTAAGATTCGGATTACCGGCTTTTAATAATACAGGGTTACTGTTGTCAACTACATCTTGAAGTTGTGAAACAGAAGGGGCATTTGTTGATGACCTGTAATTTATTCTGAAGTTTGTTGTTTTGGACAAATTATGTTGAAGTCTGAAATTAGGAAGGAAATCTGAAAATGCAAATTTTGTCGAATTTGAAAACGGGAAATTTTGCTTACCTTCAAGCTCTGCTGTTTGATAGTCTAATCCAAGGTTTATGTTTGTCTCTTCGGTACGGTATCTAAGTCTGACTCCGCCACGATGTTGTTTGTAAATATTTTCAAAATTATTTGACAATACAGAATCCATTGACATTATTATCACTTCATCAGGTTGCATATTGTAAACTTCCTTATCCGAGTTACTGACAGTATAAGAAGGTCTGTAAGTAAGTTGCAATTGCAAATCTTCGAATATCGGTTCCGTGTAATTGATTTCAGTATTAATCCTGTATCCATCACCTATCAAATTTCCGTCTTGGTTCAACTCAATTATATTTTCATCTGTATCATAAACGGTATTTCTAGAAAAAAGATATGTATTTCCATCATTCTTGTTTACATTTGTTGATAATTCAACTGAAAACGTCCTTCCGTTTTTTGGCAATTTGAGTCTGTAAAGCATAGTATTATCAATATTATAACCATCCTGCCCGGATGTATATCTGTTTTCTGTCCGGTTCATATCAGCTGAATTTATATTCATTTTCCCATCAACCAAACCGGAGTATTCACTTGTTTGAAAAGTAAATCTTGGTCTTATCAAGAGAGAATTTGATGAATCAATGGTATAATCAAATCTTCCGTTGAATCTATGGTTGATATTCCTTGTTGTCGAGTTGTTTGATTCATTGTAAAATTGCGTACTTTCATCTTGAGTGAAAAAATTTCTCGAAACATCACTGACATTCTCATTATCACTCAGATTAAAAAAGTAGCTGCCCGTGAAAGTCATTCCTTCTGACCAGGTATCCGAATAATTCGTACCAATAGAATTAGTAGCGGAAATTCCGTTTTGTTGTCCAACCATGAAGTCGGAAGCAGAGCCCATTCCTCTGAACGAGCCGCCTCTGCCGGGACCTCTAGCGCCTCTGAAACCGCCTCTACCTGACATTTGCGAACCGGTTGTACTCAATATATCCGAGACTGCAAAATTTTGTTGATTGATATTATTTGTCAAACCAATAAGCGAAATTCTCATATCACCATCGAAGTAGTTTACATTTCCACCAGCCCAGTATCTGTCTTCAGAACCGTATCCAGCATATAATTTTCCGAAATTACCCGTATTTTTATCGGACTTGGTGATAATATTCAATGTTTTCTGAGCATTACCATCATCGAATCCGGTAAACTGAGCTTGGTCACTTGCCCTGTCAAACACCTGTATCTTATCAATAATTTCGGCAGGAAGGCTTTTGATAGCAACAGTCGGGTCTTCGCCAAAGAACTCTTTGCCATCTACAAGTACTCTGCTGATAGACTCACCTTGTGCATTAACCGTGCCGTCCCTGTCAACTGTTACGCAGGGCATCTTTTTCAAAAGGTCTTCGGTGGTAGCATCAGGGTTCACCTTAAAAGCATCAGCATTATAGATAGTGGTATCTTCCTTTTGTTCTTGTCTGAGCATTTGAGCTTCAACAGTGATTTCTCCAAGATTAACATCACCTTCTTCAAGCTTAACCGTGCCTATATTTCTGTTATTTGGGCTCAATTTGAATGATTGGGTATGTTTCCGGAAACCAATAAATGATATTTCAATCGAATATTCGCCTGCCGGCAGATTATCCAACTTGAATTTGCCATCCTTATCGGTTACAACTCCGCTCTTGAAATTTTTATCTCTTTGAGATACCACTGCTACCGACGCCCCGCGAAGTGCTTTGTCTGCATTGTCAACGACAGTTCCTTGTAGGCTCAAACCTGTACTGTTTCTTGTAGGTTGTGCTTCAATAACTGATGTAGAGATGATAAAGAAAGAACTTACCGAGAATAATAATAAGATGTATTGTCTGATTATAAGCAACATATTACTTTTTTGAAATTTGTTCAATGATTCCGTATTAAGACACTTCTGAACACCTTTAAGTTTAATCATCGTAATTTTTTTAAAAGCATATTAGATTATTTTCGTGTAATATACTGATATATGTTAAAATAAATTAAGTTATTCCAAAAATGTTTCAAAACGCCAATAAGCCAGAATCAGTTTTTTTTACAGACAGTCAGAATCCTGATACATATTCATTAAAAAATCAAATATCGGAACATCTCGAATTTAGGCTTGTTAAAGACAAGGTAACTGCTACACTTGAAGACACTTATCGTGCCGTATCATTATCGGTTCGTGACAGAATGATACGTAACTGGCTGCGAACACAGAACCAATACTATATGGGTGATGTAAAAAGAGTTTACTATTTATCCATGGAATTTCTAATGGGTCGTTTACTGGGGAATGCTCTGACAAATCTTGGCTTCTATGAGGAGTGCAGAGATATTCTTCAGAACATGGGTTATGATTTGGAGTCAATAATTGAACTGGAACACGATATGGGTCTCGGAAATGGTGGTTTAGGCAGACTCGCCGCCTGCTTTCTGGACTCTATGGCCACTTTAGAATTACCCGCATTCGGATACGGTATCAGGTATGAATACGGAATTTTTGAACAAGATATTAAGAACGGATATCAGGTCGAAAAACCCGACAACTGGTTACATTACGGCAGCCCATGGGAAATAATGCGTCCGGAATACAGGTACACCATACAATTCTACGGTAATGTAGAGTCTTATACAGACAGCAAAGGTGTCAACTGTTACAGATGGATAAACACAAAAGATGTTCTCGCGGTAGCTTATGATATTCCTATACCTGGCTACAACAATAATACTTGCAATAACCTCAGACTTTGGGAAGCAAAAGCTACGCATGATTTTGATTTCTCATCATTCAATGAAGGGGATTACATCAAGGCTGTAGAAAATAAATACGAGACAGAAAATATTTCTAAAGTACTGTATCCAAATGATAATACAGTAGCCGGTAAAGAACTAAGGTTAAAACAGCAATACTTCTTCGTATCAGCATCCATACAGGATATTATCAGAAGATATAAAGTTAATCACAATGATTTAAGCAGGTTTGCCGATAAAAACACATTACAGCTGAACGATACACATCCGGCAATAGCAATTCCTGAACTCATGCGAATACTCATGGACTTAGAAGGTTTGGGTTGGGACGAAGCGTGGCATATTACTTCAAATACTTTTGCTTATACTAATCATACTGTGCTCAGCGAGGCTCTTGAAAGATGGTCTGTTGCTTTATTCGAGAAGTTGTTGCCAAGGCACTTACAGATAATTTATGAGATTAATTCACGCTTCCTTTCTAAAATCAGAATGTTGTACCATAATGATATCGAAAAAATTCGCAGAATGTCGGTAATTGAAGAGACTGATGACAAGAAGATAAGAATGGCTCATCTTGCTATAATCGGCAGCTTTTCTGTCAATGGTGTCGCTGCACTACATACAGAAATAATAAAAAACAAGGTGTTCCCTGACTTTTACCAATGGGTTCCTTATAAATTTAACAATAAAACAAACGGCATAACTCAAAGAAGATGGCTTAAAAAAGCTAATCCTGAACTGTCTCATCTCATTTCAGAACACATAGGCAACGAGTGGATTACTGATTTATATGACTTGAAAAAACTTGAACATTTCATTGAAGACAAAGAACTTTTGACGAGATGGCAAGCAGTAAAGATGATTAATAAACAAAAATTGATAAGGTATATCCAAGAGAACTACGACATAGAGATTAATCCTCATTCAATTTTTGATTCGCATATTAAACGTATCCACGAGTACAAGCGGCAACTTCTTAATGCAATTCACATTGTAGCTATGTACAATAGAATAAAAGAGAACCCACATGCCGAATTTGTGCCCAGAACAATGATTTTCAGCGGGAAATCTGCACCCGGCTATCATACTGCAAAGCTTATCATTAAATTGATTCACTCGATTGCAGATACTATCAACAAAGATCCGGATATCGGCGATAAACTCAAAGTAGTGTTCCTGAAAAATTATTCGGTTACTCTTGCAGAGCTTATTATCCCTGCTTCCGATTTATCCGAGCAGATATCCACCGCAGGTTATGAAGCATCAGGTACAGGAAATATGAAGTTCCAGCTTAACGGAGCTTTAACCATCGGTACTATGGATGGTGCAAATATAGAGATGATGGAAGAAATGGGACAGGCAAATATGTTTATTTTCGGACTTAAAGCCGATGAAGTAGCTGCCCTGCACAGCAATGAATATAACCCCTATGATTACTATCAAAACAATCTTGAGCTCAAGAGTGCTCTCGATTTAATTAAATCAAATTATTTCAACACACTCGAACCCGGAATCTTCGATGAATTAGTTGACATGCTTCTTTATAGTGGAGATAAGTATTGTCTGCTTGCTGACTTTGAGCAGTATTCGGCAGCTCAAAACAAAGTTGCTGCAGAATTTACCAATAAACAGCTCTGGACTAAGAAGAGTATATTGAACACTGCAAGAGCCGGTAAATTTTCAAGCGACAGAACAATCAGGCAATATGCCGATGATATTTGGAGAGTATCAGGTTATCCTATTAAGAGTACAAATGGACAAGCGTAGTTTTTTAAAATTCGGATTAATGAGTTCTGCCGGAATTTTGTTTAATCAAACAAATGCCGTTTTCGGGATGAAAAACGACAAAGTTACCGACAGTCACATAACTAATATTAAGCCACAAGCGTTAAAACCCGGAGATAAGGTAAGAATAATAGCTCCGGGTACCGCAGTCAGTGACCCCGATGATTTTATGAGGGCTGATGAGGTAGTTAAAGCCTTAGGATTAGTCCCTGTTTATTCAAAGAATCTCTTATCCGGCAGCGGATATAAAACTCGCTCTGTGGTAGAAAGAGTTGAAGACTTACATAATGCGTTTGAGGACAAATCTGCTAACGCAGTCATGTGCATAAGAGGCGGTTACGGTGCTGCACAGATTGTTGATTCTATTAATTACGATATCATCAGAAAAAATCCCAAGATATTCTGCGGCTACAGTGATATTACAGCTTTACATCTTGCCATCCGCAAGAAGACCGGTCTTGTAACTTTTCATTCACCAGTTTTACTTTCACCATTTTCTCCCTATACTCAGGAAATCTTTGTAAGAATGCTGTTCAGCAATGAAACTTTCGGGGAACTCAAAAACCCGACAGGGAAATTCGGATTACGTGCAAGTTCTCCGATTCGAACAATTGTAAGCGGAATAGCCGAGGGTGAAATGATTGGCGGAAATTTATCACTTATTAGTTCTATGATTGGTACAGATTATTCACTCGACAGCAAGGGTAAAATACTTCTTCTTGAAGATGTTGGGGAACCTCCATACAGGATTGACAGAATGATGAATCAGTTGAGACTTGCCGGGATACTTGATGAAGCTGAAGGCATTGTTTTTGGACGTTGTAATGACTGTTCTGCCTCCGGTACTCAATCTACTTGGGATTACAGCCTCGGTGAAGTACTCGATTATTATCTTAAACCGATAGGAAAACCATCTTTTTACGGACTAATGTTCGGACATACTTCAGACCAGGCAACCATACCTCTGGGTTGTAAAGCAATGCTTGATTCGAGTTCAGGAATGTTAGACATTATTGAAAATTGTGTTATATAGTCGTCAAACAACAGTCCGGTGAATGATTTTCAATTTACGGTATAAATTAATTCATCGGGCTGTTAGCTAAAATTTATTAATCGTTATATTAGCGTTCAATAATCCAACCCATTTGTTTCTGCTCAATTTCACTGCTTAAGTTTTTCATTTATCCTTTGAATTCTTACAATGATTCTATCAAAGGAAAAATTATTGATTTTATTTTGTAGAATTTTCTTTCGATAATTAGCAATCTCAGTAAATTTCCAAAGTGAAATTTGCAATTTGTTACCAGAATTTAGAGGCGATTCTAAAGCGACCGGACTAATATCGGAATTAAAAATCTTCTTGAATTGCATAAGCACATTTTCAGGATTAACAAATTTATTAAGTTCATTATTTATAAATGGAGGCTTGTTTAGTATATCCAATAACAATTTATCGTTATTGTCTATCTCAATTATCCTATCAATAAATTCTTTCTCATCATGATAGTCGTGATAATTCAGAAAAGCTTCTGGATTAAAGTCTTCGGATACACGAGGACTGCCCCAATAAATCGGCACAGAGTGGCAGAGGAAAGGATCTAATATTTTTTCTGTTGTATATCCCGGATAAGAACTGTTTTCAAAAGCAATCGTAAATTTATAATCCCGTATGAACTTACGTTTCGCATCTTCAAAGCCGCCAATTGAACCACCAATATTATTCATGTATCTGCCGGCTGAGTCAACTTTCTTATACTCAGACAATTTGAAAAAGAAGTCCCTTCTCTTCTTGGCGCCGGGATTTGAGTAAATGAAATTGCTGAATTTTGTCTTGTCCTTCAAGTGCCTCTCTGCATCTCTTGCCTTTGTTAAGTCATTTAAATCAGCAAACAGGGCATACAGTGGCAGTCTGTAATTCCTATCATCATCAGAAAAATCAAATGAAAAAGCCCAGTCGCACTCAGAGAAATCGGGACGTATATTTTCACCCGTAAAATAAATTTTAGTGCACAGATAATTGATATGTTCAATACCGAAATTTGAATAAAAAAGGAAATCCGGATTTAGCTTATCAATAATAATTTCATAACTGTCTCTTAATAAATGAGTAAAGTAATTATCATGAATATCAAAATTGTTCCAAAAATCGGTAAAGTAAATTCTTATCTTCGGTTTCATCAAATTACAGATAGTTCTTTAATTATACATAATTATAAAAAGTAGGATTTGGATTACTCCGACAGGGTGTCCTCGACCTCGACCGGACGATTCTTCGGTTCGATGAGTTCTGTCCAAGGGATGCTCAACCGGACAGGTCCAACAGCATACGGAGCAACTTGATAAACATCAAAAGTCAAAAACAGGCTGTCACGAGTGATGTTATAGTTTTTGAAGTTTTCCCATTTAGGCAGTAATCCGTCGCGTATCCATACAGAATCAGAAATATCCATTTTCATAATCTTATGAAAACTCCTTTCAGATAAATTCTGAAGGAACGAACTGTCTATCGTACCAATAAAATTTTCGAGTGACAATATCTCACCGGAACCCATATCGAAGTTCAGCGATTTATGGTAGCTTATGGGATGTGCTGCAAATGCAGTATAATGTTCTACATTTAAAATCAAACTAAGCAGCTCCCGAGAATTATTAATGAGTTCATAATTTATCCCGAGATAACTGTATCTTGATTGATATTCATCAAAATCCTCGGGCCATTCCATATCGGAACTATCGCCAAACATAAGCTCCTGGTCATTCTCAAATAAGTCAATAACTTCGTGTAGTTTATTCTCAATTGAATCGTTTACGGCTCTTTGAACACTCTCTTTGTCAAAGTGAATAAGTCGTGGATAGACACAGTTTATATAGTACTTATAGTCTGTATTAGTATCACTTATGTCACTTGTAAGAAAAGTCAAAGTATCACTTTTGGGTATTGAAGCCGCAAGTGAATCGTAATTAATTCTTGTATCTCTGTACTGTCGAGTAGTCTCTGAACATGAAATCAGCAGTACAAAATATAAAACCATGAAGTTAATTAGAAGTTTCCTGTTTCGCATCATCTATATCAATAAAAGTTAATTTTAGAATACCAAATCATCTAACCCCTAAAATAAGGAATTATTACATTTTATTCAAAATATTTGTTAAAACAGCTATAATTCTTTATATTTGGATAGCTTAATTAATACAAATTAAATAAATGTATTCATGATTGTATAAAATAAATTATTAACACATTATAAGAAGGATTAAGTGATGTCTGGAAAATACATCCCCTGGGCTGAACCTTATAAGATAAAAGTGGTAGAACCACTTAAAATGACAAGTCTCGAAGACCGTCAAAAAGCAATAAAAGAAGCAGGTTACAATACATTTCTGCTCAAATCCGAAGACGTTTATATTGACTTCCTGACCGACAGTGGCACTAATGCCATGAGCGATGCTCAATGGGCAGGTATGATGATGGGCGATGAAGCCTACGCCGGCTCGAAGAACTTCTATAGATTAGAAGAAGCTGTTCAGAAATATTACGGCTACAAATATTTAGTCCCAACTCATCAAGGACGCGGTGCCGAAAACTTACTTTCACAAGCCATGATTAAACCTGGTGATTTTGTACCCGGAAACATGTATTTTACTACTACAAGATTTCATCAGGAAAAAGCGGGTGCCTCGTTCATAGATGTCATTATTGACGAAGCTCACGACGCACAGAGTCTCTATCCGTTCAAAGGCAATATTGACTTACAAAAGTACGAAGATTTGATAAATAGAGTAGGTGCTGAAAAGATTCCCTATATCTGTGTTGCCACTACCGTAAATATGGCCGGTGGTCAGCCTATATCAATGGAAAACTTGAAACAAGTTAAAGCTCTTTCCGAAAAACACGGCATTAAAGTAATGCTCGATGCTACAAGAGCTGTCGAAAATGCTTATTTCATTCAACAACGTGAAGAAGGATACAAGGATAAACCTGTTGCCGATATTCTTCGTGAGATTGCTTATTACTCCGATGGTGCTACCATGAGCGGTAAAAAAGACCTGCTCGTAAATATCGGCGGTTTTGTTGCAGTCAATGATTGGGACTTATTCGAAGAGCTTCGAAATATGGTTGTTGTTTATGAAGGCTTACATACTTACGGCGGCTTAGCGGGTCGTGACATGGAAGCTATGGCTATCGGACTCGAAGAGTCGGTACAAGATAAAAATATTTCTGCACGTGTTCGTCAGGTTGAATATCTTGGTAAACTACTCGAAAAGAGCGATATACCGTTTATCAAGCCGGTTGGCGGTCATGCTATATTCCTTGATGCCAAAAGATTCTATCCTCAAATCCCGCAAGAAGAATTCCCTGCTCAGACTCTTGCCGCCGATTTATATGTCGAATCCGGTGTTAGAGCTATGGAACGTGGTATTGTCTCTGCCGGAAGAGATGTTAAAACCGGTGAAAACCATAAACCGAAACTTGAACTTGTCAGACTTACAATCCCCCGTCGAGTATATACACAAGCTCATTTTGACGTGGTAGCTTACTGGGTTCAGGAATTATTCGAAAAACGCGATAAAGCCAAAGGATTGAAAATGGTTTACGAACCTAAATATTTGCGATTCTTCCAAGCAAGATTCGATCGCCTCTAAGGCTTATTTTATTCAATTGAAGCTCCCCTTTCTAATGTACTGACATAACAAGAGAAAGTTCATTTAAGGGGGGCTTTTTTTTGTTTGTTTCGATTTCTCATAATTATAAAAATTGACTTTTTCCTTGATAAATTGCTACTTTTTATGATTGCTTTGATGTTACTGAAAGATTTTTTTTTTTACTTTTACTATTTTTGTTATTTTTGAATGATTTACAGTTTATGAAATGAGATGCAGAGTTATAGTTTGGATTACTTGACATTGACGGTTTTAATAGTGTGTTTCATAATTTCACCTTGGGTTGGAACACTTGCACAGAATAAAGAAGATTCATTGTTACGAAATTACAGAACAGCCGTAAATGATTCGACAAAGATTAGTTCATTGGTTGATCTTGCGAATCATTATATCCATTCATCTCCGATGAAAGCTCAACCATATATTGATGAACTACGAAGCATTGCCTTGAGAACCGACGACGAAAATGCTCTGATTGGTAGTGACAATATGCAAGCTTTGATTTATAACGAATCGTCAAATATTGACTCAGCAAACAAGATTTTTGAGAAGTATGTCAATGATATTGATATAGTAAAAGATAAAACTATGGCCATAACCCTACTGATGAATTATGGCATAAATCTGTTGCGTCAAGGCAGTTTTGAAAAATCTATACATTTTTTGAAAAAAGGAGAACAATTAGCCATAAAGCATAATGAACTTGGATTATTGGGAAACATTTATCTCACTCTCGGAATGATTAATGTTGACAACCATAATTACAAGGAAGCCGAATCTCAATATAAAGATGCAATTGATATTTACTTTAAATCTAATGATTTAAGTAAACTTCCGTCAGCATACAGCAATCTCTCCAATCTCTATCATGTTATGGATAGTCTTGACCTTGCAATAGAATATTTAAACAAATCAACGGAATTATATCGAAAATCCGGCAATCTTCATAAACTTGCAAATTCTCTTCACAATAAGGCTGCAATATTGTATGATTTGAATCGCTTCGATGAAGTAATTGAATTATTAAAAGAGTCAATTGATTTAAAAGAGAAGTCCGATGATAAAATCGGAGCAAGTATTTCTTATCTCGGCATTGCTGAAGTTTATAAGGATATAGATGAACTTGATTTAGCAGATAAATATCTTATCAAGGCAGCTAAAGTATTCGAAGAAAACAACCTTACAAGATATAAATTAGGTGCATTGAAATTAGAAAAGACAATTAATGAAAAAAAAGGTAATTACAAAAAAGCACTTGAGATTGCTGAAGCATACCATGCTCTGAACGACAGCTTATATACGGAAAATAATCAAAAGGCTTTGGCTGAAGCAAACGCTAAATATGATTTGGAGAAAAGATACAAGGAAAACAGTATTTTAAAAAATCAATCAGAAATTCAAAGACTTATATCAATAATAATTGCTATCGGATTGCTTTTTGTCATATCACTTTTGTTGGTATATGTAAAAAAACATAAAGATATGACAAAAATCAATATTCTTCTTAATGACAATAAAAAGCAGATAGAAACAAAAAATTCAGAGCTTGCCACTCTCAACGATGAATTAAGATATCTCAATAATGAGCTGTTAAAAAAGAATAATGAATTGATAGAGCTGAATAAGACCAAAGATAAATTTTTCTCCATTATCTCACATGATTTGATAGGTCCGGTTTCTGCTCAAAACAGTATAATGGATATGATGCTTGATGATAAGGAAGAGGTGACTGAAGATGAGAGTGCAGAATTGATTGGCTTAATTAAACAATCATCTAAAATCACATTAAATCTACTTGAGAATCTGCTTGTTTGGGGACGTGTTCAAATGAAGCAAACTATGCTTAATTTAGTGGATTTTGATCTTAAAGAATTGATTGACGATACAATTGAAAATCTTTCAATATCAGCTAAATTAAAAAGTATAAGTATAAAAAACAACTGCCCGAATAATGTTATAATGCATGCAGATTCAAGTATGATTTCAACAATCATACGCAATACTACCAATAATTCCATCAAATTTTCAAATGATAATTCATTTATTGACATAAACTATCACAAAACTGATGACAAACATGTATTGACAATCAAGGATTCCGGTATAGGTATGAATGATGAGATACTTAATAATTTATTCAGAATTGATGCTCCTGTTTCAAGACCCGGCACAAAAAACGAGAAAGGCACGGGGTTAGGATTGATTATATGCAAAGAATTTGTTGACATGCATGGCGGTGAAATACAGGTTAACAGCAAACCCGGAGATGGTACTGAATTTAAAATAATTATACCCTTACAAATTCCGGTCGCATCTTAACTGTTTACAAGTATTACATATAAGATAAAGTATCGCTTACTCCGGCCTCTTTAAATCCTCTTAATCTGAGTTGGCAAGACTCGCATTTACCGCAAGCTATATCAGATGACTTGTAGCAACTCCAAGTATGAGAAAAATCAATACCATGCCTTAACCCATGGATAACAATATCTGACTTCTTCATATCAATAATAGGTGTAATAATACGAATATTACTTCCGGTCTTTGTACCGAGATTAACAGTTGCTTGGAATGCGGCAAAAAATGAAGCTCGGCAATCAGGATAGCCACTGGAATCTTGTTCCATTGCACCAATATATATTGCAGAGGCGTCAATAACTTCTGCCCAGCTTACAGCAATAGCAAGAATATTTGCATTTCGAAATGGTACATAAGTATTAGGTATTTCTCCTGTGCCTAGTGTAGAAGGCAGTATTTCCATTTCAAAATCAGTCAAGGAAGAACTACCTATTTGCGACAAATATCCGACATCTACCACAAGCTTCCTATTTATATTCAAGTCTGTGCATAGTTGAGAGAAACATTCAAGCTCTTTAGATTGAG
>JBAYPL010000031.1:0-15967 GCA_041677745.1 Kapaibacterium sp. (SeqCode) | reverse complement strand
CATCCGGTAACACCATCAGTGTAAGTGTAAGTAATAGTATGAACACCAACACCTGCCATAGTAGGTATGAAACTGTTTCCAGAAATACCGTTTCCGGTCAAGACACCGGAAGCATCAGGAGTCATTGTAAATGTAATTGGAGTGTTTACAAGACAGCTTGATGTACTCGAAGCTGTAAGAGTAACAGTCGGAAGAGCATTTACAACGATTTCTTTAGTTCCTGTTGATATACAACCACCATCATTTTTAGTATATGTGATAGTATGAGTACCAGGACCTGCAAGTGATGGATCAAATGATGTACCTGTTACACCATTACCTGAATATGTACCTCCGGTAGGAAGTGCATCATCAATATCAACCGGTGCACCATCTTCGCAGAATGGTCCATAAGTTTCTGTCCAAGTAACAGGAGTAGGCTCAGTCAATACTACAGTAGTAGTAGCGAAATCAGAACAACCCTCACTGTTAGTATATGTGTAAGTCAAGGTATAAGTACCTGTTGAACCTACTGATGAAGGAGTAAATGTATTACCACTTACACCTGCACCCGAATATACACCGCCGGCAGGAGCACCGGTAGTAAGAGCTATAGGTGTATTATCTGTGCTGCAATAAGGACCACCGATAGAACCAAAGCTAACACTTGGTGTAGTGCTTACATTAACAGTAACATCATCAAATGCTGAACAAGGTCCGTTAACAACAGTCCAGCGAAGTACATAAGTACCGGTAACGCTGAATGTTACATCAGTATTATAATCATAAACATCCGTAAAACTAACAGTACCCGGACCACTAAATTTAGTCCAAATACCTGCTTCAGGATCAGTAATACCATAAACATTATCCGGATCTGTACCGTTCAATTGAGCTGCCTGATTGATATCGCAGACACTGAAATCAGAGCCGGCTGACAATGCAGGTGAAGTCATGTCATTCCAAAATGTGACATAAACTGATGAAGTTGAAACATCGCATGATGACTCAATCTTCCATTCAAATGAATATGTACCGTAATTGTTGACTGTTACCGAAGTAGAACCTAAATTTGGATCGGTAAATGTAGAATTACCCGGTCCTGTAATTTTCGTCCATGTACCAGTACCAACAGTTGGAGTATTACCGGCCAAAGTAGTAGCCAAGCCGCATACATTTTGGTCAAAACCGGCATAAGCAGGAGTCGGAGACTCATCAAATCCGATTACAATATCACTTGTACTTGGAGGGCAAATACCATTTGGATCTGTAATAGTCCATCTTAATGTGTATGAACCATACATATCAGATTGGAAATAAGCATTTGGTAATGTAGGTTCGTCAAAAGTCGGATTTGAACCTTCTGGTTGACTGACAATTGACCACATACCTTCACCTGATGTTGGTGTATTTCCATTTAAAAATACTGCTTGGTCGCCACAAGCAATGTTAACATTTCCTGCATCAGCGACTGTAGTAGGTTCACCCCAGCTAATAGTAACATCATCGCTTGATGGTGTACATGCACCATAAGGTGATGAAATAGTCCATCTGAGAACATAAACACCGATTGAATCAGCAGATACTGAAGAAGTCGGTGAAGATGCTGCACCAAAAGTAATATTACCGGGACCAGAAACAACTTCCCACATACCGTTTCCGACAGTTGGGTTGTTTCCGTCAAGATTAACACTAATCAATCCGCATACATCCTGATCATCACCTGCATCAGCAGTCGTAGGAGCACCATCAAAGATGATATCCTTGCTTGCTGAAGAATCAGCACATGCACTTGAAATTGTCCAAGTCAATGAATAGATGTCTGCTTGTGATGCTTGAATAGTAACAAATGCAGAGTTTGCATTTGGTGAGAAGGTAAGAGTACCTCCATCAGCACTTGTATAAGTCCATTCACCTGTCATACCTACCGGGATTGATGTACCGGAAACAGTCGTTGACAATGCATCGCATACATCGCTGACCGGATTAATTACAACAGAAGGTGGAACTTGGCTTACAGTTACAACAACATCATCAAATGTAGTATTACAACCATCTTGTGAGATAGTCCAACGGAATGTATATGTTCCGTAAGATGGTAATTCTACAGAAGAATTGTACATTGTTGCATCACCAAAAACAGCAAGAGCCGGTCCTGATACCTGAGTCCACTCACCATTTGCCGGTGAAGGATCATTACCGGTAAGAGTATAGGTATAAGGTACAGCTTCACAAACAGCAAAATCAGCACCGGCATTTGCTGTCGGTCCTTGAGCATTCACTGTTAGAGTGAACGGAGTTCTGTTCAATGAAGCAATATTTGTGAAATTGTTAACAGTCTCTACATAATAAGTATGTGTGCCTGCTGCTGCATTGATATTAACAGTCAGAAGCGGATATGCATTCAATGCGTTTCCGCCGGTCGGTGCATCCCATACTTTAAATTTATGTTGAGTAGTACCGTTACCCGGATCAGGTCCTGTAGGTGTAAGAGCATATACATCACCTTCGCAAACCATATCGTCACTGACAGCTAAGGTTGCATCTAAGGGGCGTGTAGTAACACCGCTTGATGGACCGTTAGCCCAATTAGATACTTTACCGTTGGATGATGTTCTTACTCTATACCAATATGTGGTATTGGGTGTAATGTCAACTGTTGGAGTTGTGTTGACATCTTGAACATTCAGTTCATTTCCGCCTGTTTCTGCTTCATTATACCAATTTAAAGCGGCGGTAAATGAATTGTTTGTGGAAACTGTTACAATAAATCCATCCCATGAACCAGAATTTGGATTAGTCCAATTAGCTCTGAATGATGTATGGGTTTCATTGTGGTTTCCTGCACCCACCGATGCCGGAGTTGCCGGCAGTGTAGTGAAAGTTCTCGGGTTATTTGTACCGGAATTGGTATTATATATATAACCGCCGTTGAATCTTTCAAACACCTGAACCGTATATTCAGTTCCTGGCGTCAGTCCGCCGATAATTACGGCTCGCTGGGTTCCGGCAAATACTACTTTAGAACCGACAGCTGTCTGCTCCGGTGAAGTAGTAAAGTTTGCTGTTGCTCCTGAATAGGAAGTACCGTTGGTTGGAGCATTAGGGGAACTGCTACCTTCCTTGAAGACTATAATACGAGAATCACCGTTGCCCGGAGTAAAAATTACTCTAACCGAACTTGATGTAATCGCACTAAAGACTACGTTACTTGCCTGTTGGGGCTGAGCAAATAATTCCGTTGCTGAAAGCAGAATCAATACTAATCCTGCAGTCATAAACGAGATAAAACGCTGCATAACATACCTTTATTAATTAAACAATAACTAAACTATAAATAAAATCTATATCAATATAAATGTACTTTGCACTCCAAAGGCAGTGCAAAATATCGTAAAATATATTATCAACCAAGGAACTACTCCAAATTAAGTAATTTTACCTACTTAATTTTAAGTAAGTACCAATAAAAATTTCAAATCGTACTAAAATCTAAAATAGTATTTCTTAAAATGTAAATACTCACAATGCAAAATAATATAATAATTTAATACAAACAAGAAATAAAATTTACAGTTTTATACTTAGAACATTTGAATACCCTGAACCGGATGATTTCCCCAAAGCCCGCACTCTGACGAAATATTTGGTACTTGCAGGTAATTCATCAAGTGTAAATGTATTCAAATTTCCAAGATCTAATTTCCCGTAAATATCATCAATTGTCTCAAAATTTATGTCGAATGCCACTTCCAATTCGTATGATACAGCACCTTTAACCTGAGTCCACTCTGCTGTAAATGCGCGATCACCGGATTTTTCTAACTTGAATAGTCCGGGAGCTTGTATCAAGGTAGGAATTTTAACGGCATTTTTCATGGGAACAAGCTCTTTGGAAAAGCTCTTACTTTTATTTTTTCCGTTAAATTCAAATGCAGTTATATAGTAATCAGTTCCCGGCTCAAGATTTGAAATTCTTGCTGACTTCGAACTATCAAATTCCGCAGATACTATAAATACACCGGGTACAACTTCAGTACCTGAACCGAAGCTACTGTCAGCAATATAATCTGCTCCATCGGAAGGAACAAAATCGTTGATAGATTTCGAAACAGCAATCAATGCTCTTTCACCGCTTCCTCCTGCAGCATATACAATCATTGAGTTATGAGTTTGACTTGACCACATTATCTTTTGTGTTTGCTTTTCCGGAGACAATGCCATGGTTGTAAAAGTAAAACTTGTGTCTATCAAACTGTATGCCGATTTCTCTTTGAGATATAAATCAAGTCTATAGAACGTATCGGGAACCAGCCCTTCTAAAGTATATCGGTTTGATGATTTGCCGTTATAAACGACATAATTCCCAATTCCTGTTATTGAAATTGAGTCTGGCGATTCGATATTATCAATTGATAGGTATTCTTGATTTATACGAGGCTTTACTAAGGTATCTTCTACTTTTCTCAGAACGACAAAAAGCTTGTTGAATTGTTCAAATTCTTCATTCAATTCAAGTTCAACAGATCTTGTCCGGACATCAGAAATCTTAACAATTTCTAAATCCTCTGAGCGGATTAATCCGAAACCGACAAACAAGAAAAATAGAATATTAATCAGACTGTGTCTCATTTAACAAATTTGATTATTGAAAATAGCTTAGACGTAAAAATAGAACTTTTCTTTATGAAACCAGTACTTTAATTTTCCACTAAGTAATTTTCAAGTACCATTAGCCATGATATAATCAGACAATCCAATTGAAGAAGTTAAATTTGGCTGATGAAATTATACAAATTTTGGTAAGGCTCAAGGTCAAATTTCTTCCTGATATTATATTTATGATTTTCTACGCTTCTGATAGATATTTTCAGAGTACTTGCAATATCCTTAGAATTTAATCCTGTTTTTGTAAGAGAACAAATTTTCAACTCAGTAGGAGTCAAAGTCGGAAACTTCTTGGACAGGTAATTAATGAAATTTGGATTGATGTCATGGAATCTTGCGATAAACTCTTCCCAAACATTTGATGACGGTTTGTTACGTTTGATATAACCAATTACTTGACTGAGCGTGGGTCTGACGGTGTCATCCGAATTAGAAGCGACGCTTTGAGAGAACTTAATGATGTCGTCGAAACATTTATTTATTTCTATTGACGATAGAAGTTGAGTTTGTAATTGTTCGTTTTGCAACTTTATTTTTTGCTTAAGCATTGAAATTTCAAGGGACATAGTTTTTTGCTTTTCTTCTTGAAGTTCAATACTGTCGTTGACATTACTCATGATTGTCAAAATGAGATGTGGCGAGCCGTCAACCTTTCTTGATAGTAGTGTTGTTCTAATATTGAACCAAATGTAGTGACCTTCTGAGTGTCTGATACGTTTAACAAGTTCCAAGACCATTTTTTCACCGGATTCTGGGTCAGAATTATGTAATGCATCCAGAAATTCGGCATATTTAGTGATAGTATCATCAACTTCTGCAGGGTGATAAGACTGGTTTATAAACTTCTTACCACCGGTTATCATTTCCTGAACTCTGTAACCGAGCTCAAGTTCGGCGTATTTATTTATATACACGTGGGGTACATCTTCGTTGCTAATATCGGCAATGAGGATTATTACGGGAGCATACTCATATAATTTTTCAATTAGATTTTCATACTTATTAACAAGCTGTCCCTGAGCAGTTTTAAAAGCGTAAAAGGAGTCAATTTCACTTTTTACCATTTCGCTATGATCTATTACTACGTTATTATCTTCCTTGCGATTGTATTTTCTTTTATTAGTCATATTCCGCTTAGTATTCTATTATTAAGACATCAATAAAATCAGATTAAACCTTTTCAAATCTCAGTAATTCATCAAAATATCAGAAAGCAGTATTTGTAAATATTTTGGTATGTACAGCCCTGATTCTAATAGCAAAAAAAGGCAAACCGGTTAAATCAGAAGTTTAAACATCCGATTTTTCCGGTTCGCCAATCAATTTCCGTTTCCATCAACCTCCCAAATCAATAATGAACAAAAAAGTTATAACATACCGGGTCTGACGACATTGAGGATTTCCTCAATGGCTTCAAAAGCTTTATCAATATCTTTAAAGATGTTAGTAGCCTGATATTTCGGATGAGGAAGTTTCAGCTTAACATCATAGACAGCAGCTTTAATTAGAATACTGTTGCCTTCAACAACGAACGACCCGCAAACTACTTTTTTAACTTTGAGTTTAGAAATAGCTTTCCACATGTCGGTAAAGTATTGTGGGTTAGCCGGGTCAAGGTTTAAATCTGCAAGTGCGGCTTCCACTGAGTCTGCTGGAACAATTCTATAAGCGGTTTCGTCCAAATCGGCTGAATGTAATGCCTTCGACAAACTGTCCTGCAAAGTATAACACCACTCGTTATACTCAAATTTGCCATCCATATTCTGAAAAGGCAGAACTGCGATTCTATTTTGGGAATAGGCGTTGAATACATTTATCAATAGTATCATAGCCAGAGCAATAAGGGTGGAACTTTTTTTCATATCATCACCTCTGAGATAAAACAATATTATGATTAATTAAGTAATCATCAACTTCTAAAAAACGTGATTTGATTTTTTGCTTCAAGACCGCAGCTTTAGCCCAGTCTGATATTTTAGCATACGTCATCATTTCAATGCCCATGTCACCTAAGTCATCTAAACCGAATTGATAGCACGATCCTTTAAGCGTGTGTGCCATTCTGTAAAGCTCAGATGCTTGATTCTTTGTTTCAAACTCATGATATTGTTCAATATCAGTAAGCCAAGTTTCTACGAACTCAGGCAACAATTCTAATACTATCGGGTCCTCTGGTAATTTCAAAACCTTAATCTCATGTTTTTGATATTCAAATTAAAGAAAAAAAATAATTAAAACCAAATAATTGGTTTATTTTTTTTTAATATGAGGAAAGCGATAAGCCGAATTCTGTCTTATGCTCTAAGAGCATGAGGCAATCATTTATCTGGGACGGATGTCACCACCCGCCTCATGCAGCCTACCCGAACAGCGTTAAAGAAATGTATCCCCGAAGCAGAGGATGAATCACGAAAATTCCGCTGTTTCTACTTGGCTTTGCTCCGTGCGGGGTTTGCCGAGCTGAAGAGTTACCCCTTCACCGGTAGGCTCTTACCCTGCCGTTTCACCCTTACCTCCATGACGGCTATAAGCCCGGATTGGCGGTTTACTTTCTGTTGCACTTTCCGTCAGCTTTGCGTATTAGATACACATTACTGCCTTCGCGTTACGAAGCGCACTGCTTCTGTGGAGTTCGGACTTTCCTGAGTTTATACAAACCCCGATTGCCTGCTTTCCCCTTATATCAAAACTTCAAAGAACTAAAATATCTCGCCGACGAGTATGTCATCCGGCAGTAATAATCGTCCGCAATTCTCGCAATAATATGTATGATTCGGGTTATTCCTCACTTCGACTATTATCTGAGCAGGAATAGCGCTGAAACATCCTGAACAACTGTTCTTTTTTATGATTACTGCAGCATCACGGTGCATAGAACGAATCCTTTCATAATCTTTTACAAATGTCGTCTTAATCATGTCTATAACTTCAAGACGTTTGTTTTGCAAATAGGTTAATTCTTCATTTTGATCACCTGATAACTTCTTAGCTTCATCATATTTATCATCAAGCTCTTTCTGGACATCTTCCATATCCTTCATCTGGCCTTCGAGAATATTCATGAGATTTTCCTGCTTTACTCCTTCAGTTCGTAATCTGTCGGAGAGTTTTTCATGTTCACTTTTAAGATGTTCTATCTCATTGGTAATGGCATCAAACTCCTTATTGTTTCGGACTTTGAATTGCTGTTCGGCTAATCTCTCTTCTTTTTCTTTCAAGTCAACAAGAGTTACTTTTGCCTGTTTGACAAATTTTTTGATTTCGTCTAAGATTGCCTGAGTCTCTTCAACAAGAACCTTCTTCTCATTTACCTTGAATTCGATTTTGTTGATTTGATCAGGCAAATCTCCGTAATCCTCAAGCAACTCGTCGAGTCGTTGGTCAATATTTGCCAGAACCGCAATACATTGGATTTGAGATTCCATTAGTAATCACCATTTATTAGTTTATTGAAATAAGGTTATTTTTTTCTTTTATAATATTTTTACTTAAGCAATATTTCACAGGATTGGTATTGACTCTTGATGTGTGTAATTCAACCTGCATCTCTGCAAATATATTTTCAATGAGTTTTTTCATCCCGTCTTTGTTAAATCGTTCCATTTCATAATGTCCGATGTCAAATAAACTAAGATAGTCCTTTGCTTGGTGGAACGTATGATATGTCACATCAGCCGTGATATATGCGTCGGCTCCGGATGCAAGAGCATAATCATAAAATGAGCTTCCGCTTCCGCCTATAACAGCAACTTTCCTTATTAAATTTTCACGACCATTACAGTAACGAACCTGTGTTCTGAAGATTTCCGATATCTTTTGGGCAAAATCTTCGGTTTCTAAAGGCTCATGCAGCTCACCCACCAGACCTATTGGATTGTTCTTCCCTGGTTCGGAAGGAACCAACGGTTCCGTGTTTATCAAACCTAACTCACAGGCTATCAAAAAATTTGTACCATTTATATGCGTATCGAAATTTGTATGTATTATATAAAGTGAAATATCATTCTTCAGCAAGTCCTTAACTATTCTGCTTACCCTGTCTTCACCTATGATTTGTGTGAGTGGTCTGTAAATCAGGGGATGGAATGCTATTATCAGCTCTGTGTTTAAAGCTGATGCTTCACTTACTACATACGAATCCAATTCGTAAGCAACAAGAATATTACTAACAGTATCTTTATCTCCCTTGACTTGCAATCCAACCCTGTCATTCTGAAGAGCATTTTCAATGGGAAATTCCGATTTTAATCTATTTATTATTTCATTCAGATGCATATTTCTAAAAAGTTTTTTTAAAATTGCACTCACACAATATGTAAAATTACGAAAGTTTCTGTTGTCATACAATTCTTATAAATAATAAAACGTTATTATTGTGGTTGATTAATATAATTATTATCTGAAATCATGAAATTCATACTGTTTTTTTCCAAATTAATTTTGTTTTGTTTGTTTGTAAACCGTCTTTATTCTCAGGAGCCCGGACCTGATAGAGAACCTGCTTTCAATCCAGACTCTGTAATAATATTCGAGTCCCCGAGGCCCTTAATAACAAGTCTCGACAAAACTAAACTAAAGACAAACTCCTATGGATTGGATGTCATTCTTTCTGACAGCGGTTTCGGATTCGGTATCTTTTGGCAGAAATATTTGTCGGAAAGCGGAATTATTCTTTATTCAAACTTTGTGATATCCGGTGCAAGAAATTCTGACGAGTTTGATCAGTTCATTAACGGAAGATGGCAGGTATTGAATAAAATCAATCGAATTTACCAATTTCCGCTTACTTTCGGATTGCAACATTTCATTTTCAAAGATGCTCTGTCAGAGTCATTGCAGCCATTTCTGTCTTTAGGCGTTGGACCTACTTTCATACTAGAAAATCCATATACCTATAACAGAGTGCCGAATGGTGAAATAGTTGAATGGTTCAAATCTTTCAGTTATGCAAATCTACATGTAAGATTCGGTGGTTCTGTTGGAGTAGGTGCATATTTTGGAAATTTGAACAACTCAATTTTGGGCGTACATATCAAATATTATTATGTACCATTTGGTGGAGAGGGTTTAGAAAGTATTCAGGGATTGCCGATGAGTAATTTAGGTGGAATATTCCTCAATCTTACTATTGGCACAGTATATTGATTAACAGTCTTTTTCGAGTTAAACCGCCGGCATATCAAAGATGAATTTTGTCCCTTTACCTTCTTCGCTTTCGATATTGATTTTGCCGCCGTGCCTTAAGATAAACTCGTTACAGATAATAAGTCCTAAGCCGGTACCTTTTTCTCCCTTAGTACCTTGGCTTGTGATTTTTTCATCAACTTTAAATAACTTGGTAATGATTTCCCTGCTCAAACCGACGCCGTAATCCTGAACATAAATTTTAACGAATTCATTGTGTCCTATCAAGAATTTGTCGCTTTCTAAGCCTATGTCAATTCTTCCACCGACATTTGAAAATTTGACAGCATTGGAAATAATATTTCTCAATATCGAATTAAGCATATATAAATCGGCACATACATGAATGTCACCCGGAATATTCAGATTAAACTGAATATTTTTTGCTCTGGCGGAAGATTCATACATATCGGCGGTATTTCTGATAACTGAAAACAAATTTAATTTCTCAGGTTCATATTTAACAATACCTTGTTCACTTTTAGACCATTCAAGAAGATTTTCAAGAAGAGCATATACTTAATCGGACGAATCTTTGAGAATCTCGATAAACTGTTTGACTTCGTCCATACTGAACTCATAGGCACTATTTTGGAGTAATCTTGTCACATTTCTGAATCCTCCCAAGGGACCTCTTAAATCATGAGCAATTATCGAGAAGAATTTATCTTTTGTAGCTACTGTTTCACTCAATTCGTCGGCTTTTTCGCTAAGTGACAAATTCAATTCCTTAGTCTTCTCGACAGCCTTTTCTAATTTATCAACCATATTATTAAAAGAAGCGGCAAGCTCGCCGATTTCATCATTTGTATGAAGCTCTACTCGCTCGGATAGATTATGGTCACCGATGCTTTTCATAACTTTTGTAATCTCGGCGAGAGGCTTTACGAAAAAGTTACTTATAAGCCATGAAGTAATAAGACCTACAAATAATATTGCGGCAGACATTGCAATAATCATTTGTTGAAATTTTAATATTTGTTGTTTATGGTCAACCATCGAAAAACCAATATACAATTTGCCGAGTTCAATATCATCTATAAATATAACTTCTGATGTTTTAATAATCATTCCCTTCGGGCTGATTTCCAACTTTTGTCCAATCTTGTAATCAGATTTGTTAAGGTCTGACTTGATGTCAGAATAGATAATCTTTTCATCACGTGATTCAATAACTATATATTCAAGCTGTTTGTTGATATAAGTTGCATCTAAAGCTTCTATCAATGCTTCATCATCATTGAAGTGCATTGCAGGAGCTATATTGATTGCTGTCATTCGTGTTATGATTATCGAACTGAGTTTCACCTCGTCAATAATTTCATTTTCGAGAATCACCGGCAGGATAAATGCCAATGATGTTGATAGAGTAATGATGAGTATAGAGTAAAGAATAAATAATTTTGTCTTCACTTTTATACTTTTGCATATATCTGAAATAATTGACATATTTATTATTGGATAATTTTCACCAATTTAAGAAATTTTACACTGAATTCTATACCTGATACTTTTAAGTATTTCAAATTAATAACAATTTTGGGATTGTCTCCCATAATATCCACAGTATTGGGTATATCACTCTTTATATAATCCGATACACCGGACAAAGCAAGTATTTTATGATTTCTTAGAATAACTGCGATTTCTGTTATGTTAATTGAACGAAGTGGGCATATATACACAGCATATAAATCGTTTCCATTGATGATTCTTTCCAAATCATCTAATTTTCGAATTGCAATAGGCAGGAATTTAATATTTAAATTCGATGTAAAATTCAATCGCTTGCTGTTTATATATTCCATGACAGCTGACTTGGTGTTCAAAGAACTCCTGAAATTCTCTTGATAAAGGATAGCAATTTGAATTACATTTGAATTTCGAGACTGCAAATTTTTATCATATTGTATTGATTTAATCATAATCGGGAAGTGTGTACTCACAGGAGTTGACAGCTCCTGACCGAATTAATCATTAATTAAGAGCAAAAAAATCGAACAGATATTAAAGAGTAAAAATTTCATATCATACTTTTGCTCTGATTATGAAACTTAATATTCTACCATACTGTTCAGTAAATTGTGTACTGACCCAATTTGGTCCGGGCATGAAGTAAGACTTATCCAACAGATTTTTCACTCTCAAGCCCAAAAATAAATTGTTCATGAAGCTGAGATAACCTTTTCCAGAAAATTCAGGGCTAATTCCGACGTTGAAGTCGAGCAAGAAATGAGGTTCAGTACGTAAATAATAGCTGACATCTCTGCCACTTTCGTATCTGCCTTCAAATGAAAAAAATATTGATTTACTTAATTTATATGAAAAACCTGCTTTCAGCATTAGTTCCGGCGAATTTGTCATATGATGTCCCGATGAGTCACGAGATTTCTGGTAAGTACAATTTGTATAGAAATATATTCTGTCATCAGGCTTTGCTATGAGAGATACTTCAGCTCCAAAAACCCGGTATCCGTCAATATTTTTATAAACATATAGAGAATCAGCATTTTCAGGATAAACAGAGCTTAATTCAATAATCTGTGAAAACGAATTATAAAACAATGATAATGTATAAATTAGTGTGCTGTTCACTCTGTTTTCAAATAACAACTCATTGCTGACAAGACGCTCCGGTTTGAGCCCTACATTTACTACTTTGAACGATTCATCATCGGCAAATAATTCATAAATACTTGGTGTTCTATATCCAACATTGAAAAGGTATTTGAGTGCTGAATTCTCAGTCGGATTAATAATTAGAGCTAATCGGGGATTAAAATTCGGAGAGAAATAGGATAAAAAATCCGCTCTTATGCCTGCATTAACAGAAATATCATCACTTATTTGCGAAGAATTTTGTACATACACTGATGCTGATTTGTAAGGGATGTTATTTGAAAAATAGTCTTGTTAATCATCGAATAAGCGGTATGTCAGATTATTGACATTTGAAATATTAACACCTGTAAGTAACCTGTTTCCAGGACTTATATCCCATGTCATATCAAGTTCAGAGCCAAACCAGCTACCGTAATTTTTATCGTACATTGGTTCTGTATCGTAGGTGAACACATCAAAATATTCATAATAATCAAAGTATGCACGCGCCCGTAACAAAATATCGTTTCTTAGTTCATTGTTGTAAGCCAAGCTGACAAAACCGCGTTTATCTCTGCTCATAGTCATCGGAGAGTTGAAGTCTGAAGAATACGGAGCATTCGGAATATCCTTCTCTCGAAATGAATAGTACGCATTAAGTGTAAAATCCTTATACTTAGCTTGAAGAGTTGAAGCATGGTATCTTTCACCATCCATGCCGACAGCAATACCATCAGAAGTCGAATCCTTAAACTCTTCGAAGTAGAATTCACGCCCAAGCTTTTCACCAAGCCTTGCAGTCAAAGAAATTGAAAAGTCATCATATTCCTTGCCGAAGGATAGATGTCCGTAATCTGAACCGTAAGTACCTTTGATGTACCCTGCAGTTAGTCCGTTGAACTCTTTTCCGTCTTTGGTCTTTATATTTATCAGAGATACCATCGCTCCAGAGCCGTATAATGATGATGCAGGACCTTGGACAATTTCGATTTTTGATATGTCATTCATATCTATACCAAGATAATTGTCGAGTGATTGAGAACCATATACAAGTTCGTTTAACACATGCCCATTCAATAATACTTGATTATTGCTAAAGCTCGATGTCCTATCGAATCCCCGTGACCCGATAAAATCATAATTTAAATCACTCCTGACATAAAATCCCTGAATTGTATTTATAAGCTCAGATACAGTCTGGTACCCGAACAAATAAAAATCTTCCTTTGAGAGTATAATTATAGAGTTTGGAGTCTCTGACATCTTCTGATTATTAACAGAAAATGAACTCACTTTTTGATCAAGAAGACTACGCAACTCCTCATCATCTTCAGAGGCATTTGTATAGTTAATTATTAAAGGTAATAATATTATACTTAAAAAAAAAGATTCAATCAGTGACTTATGCATTGTTTTGATTTTTTAACTCAACAACAAATGCGAAAATATCAAAAAAAAAAACAATTTATTTAGATATTTTTTAAAATTGATTATGAACCACTGATAATAATACTTAGCTTGTTTTAAAGCTGATTATTCAATCTCTGTAGCATGTAATCACAAAATGAAAGTTGAATACAGACGCCAACCAATCTGGTTATCAAATTTAATACAAGTAAACATAATCAATATATTGTAATTAACTATTATGTACGATTTACCGTTCATAGAGACAGTCAAGGCTTTCGTTCTAATATTCAACCTATTAATTGGTATCAGCGATTTATTATTATTTTCTTAGTATAAGTTTTTCCGTTGACTGTAAATTTAATTAAATACAATCCTGAAGTAAATTTCGAGACATCAATCCCGTATCTTTCTCCGCTGTTTAAGTGAATGTTCTCAAAATTACTTAGAATATTTCTTCCGTAAATATCAAATATTGAAAAAGATATATTTGACATATCATATTCAGAGTTGAAGAATAATACATTCTTAACCGGATTTGGGAATACATTCAATCCATCGCTCAATGGTAGTTGTTCATTAATCCCGACAATTCCGAACAGACAATTTTTAAGAACAGCAGCCAATTCATCTCTGTTGTCACCGGCGCCGACACAAATGAAACATTTTTTTGTCTCTCCCGGTTCCCACTCTCCTTTAAACTTGATACCAGATAGAGTACCTACATCAGTAATCTGTGTAGTCTGCATAGACATTCCGCTATTTAGAGCTTGGTACCGTCGCTCATTATCAAAACTTCCGATAGCATCATGGTCTAAACCCGCAGACTGCACTTCGATATTATCTTCGTCGCTGTAAGAAGCTGTCCCGAAAACAGGGTAGGAAATTTCTTCAAATACCATTTGGGCTGCTGCTTTGTCCAGCTTGTCTTCAGGAATTGCTGCAGTCAACAATTCAGTACCGTTCTTAGTAACTTGACTGCCTACATCCCAATCAAGATATAAGCCGAGACCAACATCTGTAATCACATCCTGTCCTGTATTCTTTAAAGTAAATTCAAATTTTACGGATTTAGCGTCATCGGCAGGAAATCTGATTTCTTGCGTCACTTCCATGCCTATCCTTTGACTTCCGGCGTTAGAATCGTCGTAAATAGCTATCATTCTTTCGGGTGGCATAAATCCTTTAATCGTAGAGAAAGAATATACCTTATTGAAACTTGAATTATATACAATCTTGTTAGGAGCTGCTGACAACATTACTGAAGAATTTCTGTAAACTTGATTACCTAAATTCCTGTAAGCAAATCCGATTCCTGACACAACTGCAGAATTGGTACTAAACCCGAATTCACCATTATCACTCATAGAAAGTTTGATTTCATCATTAGAAAAAGTTGATATTTCCTTGGCAGGAACAAAACTGAATTTGAAGAAATCACTGTATCCGTTGCCATCACTGATATCAACTCTAAGAATAGTATTTCCGGAGAAATTTTTAGTAACGAGCAATTGGAAATCTTCAAGGATTATTTCTTCACCGGAATCAATAAAACTAATATTTGTAATACTATCCAGAATTGTAATCGAGTTTACCGGATCATGAGCTTTTCTAAGAGTAAATCGCAGATTATTGGCAGCTCCAAGAATATTATCAGCTGATATTTTCAGTCTCACCTTTGATCCAGCAGAAAAGCGGTCTGTTTCGATACCGTCGGCATCAAAAAAGGAGAATTTATGAGGTAAAATTGCAGGAATTGAAAATGGGTCGGTACTTACTGCTTTCAGCAAATTCAGTCTGCCCGGAATAAGCAGCTTATCTGTCGTTGAAAAATTTCCGTGATTATCAACAGATTGTCTTACCAACTCTATTGCCTGCAAAGCATTCAACTGAGGAAATCTCGACCTCGCTAAAGCAAGGGCTCCGGCAACTACCGGAGCGGCAAATGAAGTACCGCCATCCGATGCGGAATAATTGTAATTTGTTGTAGTATAATTACCTTCACCGGGTGCGAGAATTTTACATCCTATGGAAATTGAACTTGAATTTGTAAGTTTGTCGCTCAAGTTTACTTCGCCTACACCCAGGACACCATAATATGCAGCAGGATAGAATACATCGTATTTAT
>JBAYPL010000030.1:0-16425 GCA_041677745.1 Kapaibacterium sp. (SeqCode) | reverse complement strand
GAGTTGTCTCAAAAGTAAAGTTAACAGTTGTTTAAACATACTGAAAGCGTGTCGAACTATTTTTTCGATTACTTTAACTTGACATTCCAAAATCTAATCTTTCGGGATATTACATTTGAGATGACTCTTAATATTTATTTGCCTGAATTTATCATCGTTTCGTCCTGATTCGATTGAAAGAAGGATTTTTTGTAATAACAAATTCTATCTTTGGATCTTTTGAATATTCGGTTATTCTTATTTTGAAATCATCGAATGTATATGAGCCTGAATATTCTACAGCTTTTGAATTATTCTTAATAGGGTCATATCGCCCTTCCAAACCAACAAATTTATCAATGAAATAATCACCCTTCTCAAGCTCCGTACTAAATGTTAATGTTGTTATTGTTTCGTTTTTTGCCTGATACGAAAATTTTAAAAAACCGTCCACAAATTCACCTGCATCATCCACTTTCAAAGTTTTGGTAATATCCTTTCCTTTATTATTTTTCGGTTCATCGGTTTTCATTTTTTTCGAGCCTAATGATTCCCACAAATCTTGAGCTCTGTAAAGTTGCTCACCCGGAAGTATGTCCAATTCACTCCGCAGAAAATCCCCGATAATCTTCACACGTTCCGGAATCAACTGATTCCTGTTTACTTGACTTAAGATTGAATTGACACTAAGTATCAAAAAAAATGATGATAAAATCAGAACACGCAACATAATAAACTCCGAAAAATTGTAATACCTGTGATTATACCCTTAATAAACGGTTTATCCGTCATAAAATTTATTTTGAAATCGGAAAAAAGTTTAATATGAATTTTTTGAATCCATTAGTATTGATTGGTCTTGCAGCTGCTGCTATTCCGGTATTACTTCATCTTTTGAATTTAAGAAAATTAAGAAAAGTAGAATTTTCTTCATTGAAGTTTCTGAAAGAGTTGCAAAAAACAAAAATCCGAAAGCTCAAACTTAAGCAGATACTTCTTTTGATACTGCGTACCTTACTAATCATATTTGCAGTTATTGCTTTCGCCAGACCGACAATACCGGGTTCACTTCCGTTTTTTGGCAGTTACGCTCAAACTTCCGCCGTTGTTCTGCTCGACAATTCTTTTAGTATGGATATATCCGATGAGTACGGAAATAGATTCAATCAAGCTAAGAGTGCTGTTTTGAATATTATCGAAAATCTGAAAGATGGTGATGAAGTCGCAGTTATACCGATGGCATCAGAAAGAAATGAACAGAATATATTCACAAGAAATTTTGATTTTGCTTCAGAAAATCTCAATTTTATTAATATAAGTAAAACACCGGCGAACTTGAACAGGAGTATGAGATTGGCAGAGTCACTGATAGACGATGCTCTTAACTTGAATAAGGAAATTTATGTTATATCCGACTATCAAACAAATATTTTTAACATAATTAACAATGATACTTTCAGACTACAGTCACCAGTCTCATCACTTATAGCGGTACCGGTCGGGAATAATTCGAATGCTGACTTACAAAACATATCAATTGATTCAGTCAAACTTGTTTCCGGTATATTTCAATATGATAAATTAGTCGAAATTGAAGCTTTCGTAAGAAACAATTCCAAGAATACTATTAAAGATGTAGTGATAACAATGAAGTATAATGGTAAAGCTGTTGCCCAGAGGAGTGCCGATATTGCTTCGGGAGAAACCAAATCGTTCCTGATTGCCGCTAAACCACAGGACTATGGACAGAACAAAGCTTCAATTGAATTAGAAGGTGATATTCAAGACCTGGATAACTATCGCTATTTAGGATTCAATATACCGCCAAAGCCAAAAATTCTTGTTGCCGGTAGTCAAGAATCCGAGTTGTTTCTTAATGCGGCGCTAAATCCATTTAAAGAAAACGATGTATCACAAAATATTAAATTTGTTAAAAGCGGTCAACTTTCAGGAGAAAATTTCATTGATTATAATACTGTGATTGTTGCCGGTATAAATCTCAGTGACAATGATTTATTCAGGTTGAATCAATATTTAAATTCCGGTGGTTCACTGCTCATATTTGCTAATATTGAAACTGAGTTTGAGAAATTTTCGAAATTCCTTGAACAGACCGGGATTGGGAAAATCAGTGACAGGAAGTTCAATCCAATAGAACCGGCTTCATTTACAAATGTTGATAAGAATCATCAAATGTTCGAAGGTGTATTTGATGATAAACCTGGAACGAACCAGATTGAATCTCCTAAAATTATCAGAGCATACCCCGCAGAATCCGGACTCGCTGTCATTAGCATCCCGGGTGGAGCATTTCTCTCAGAATCAAAAAAAGGTCAAGGGAAAGTGATTTATATCGCGGTTGATGCCGAGAACCGAATGAGTAATTTGCCTGTTACAGGATTGTTTCCCGCATTGATTTATAGGAGTATTTTATATCTGTCACAAACTGAAGACAAGAGTTCCGATTTGTTTATAGGAGAGTCACTTAGGTTCAGTATTCCTGCAAGATTTGCAGGTTCAAATAATTTCAAAATTAGTGACCCTTCCGGTAATGACTTTTATACTGACGCTATTGAACTACCTCAAGGTAGAGTGATTTCTATCGAAAATCTAAGATTTCCGGGGATTTATACCATATTTGATGAGAGTGATAATTATGTATCACAAATAGCTGTAAATACTGACCCTACAGAATCAAATATGAATCAGAACGGCAATGATATTATAAAAAAAGAGCTTTCAGACAGATTTATAGATGGTAACATTAGCATCATTGACAATGTGTCCGACTTATCTTCAGGTATTCAAAGGGTTCGAACCGGAACCGAGTTATGGCAGATATTCGTTATACTTGCTCTTATATGTGCAATAACTGAAATGATAGTTCAGAAAGTCAGTAAAAATGAAGTAGCTGAAGCATGATATAGATGTAATCCGAAAAAAAATGCCGATTCAAAAGAATTGGCATTTTTAATAGCTTGAGAAATATATATTATTAATTCTTTCTGATTCCTTCTTTAATCCATTTTACAATGTCAAACATAACATCAGTTGAGAAAGTTTCCTCAATGTCTCCGTACTCGCTTATGTCACATTTGTTACATTTTTGAAACAGATGGTTTAAACCCGGGTATTCTATAGTTTGGACTGAGCTGTTTCCTCCACTTTTTAGAGCGGATTCGATAGATTCGAGGTTGATTTTCGAGGGTACCTGAATATCTTTCTCACCGTTTACTGCAAGCACCGGACAAGTTACTTTCTTCAGGTAATCAGAAGGCTCCATTCTGATGAAATTCAACATCCATGGACTCATAGTAGTATTAATCTGCATCTCGAGAAATTGTTCTTCGCTTAGTCCTTCCGGAACAAATTCTGCATTTTCTTTGATATATGTTTTTATTCTCTCAGTCATTTTGATTTTTAGTGCAGCATTATCTCGTTCATTGATGATCAAATCAAATATGCTTTTATTTGTTGCTAATATTTGTTGAATCTTATCATCAGCCATAGACATTGATTTGTAAATCAATTCTTGTTGGAGAAGCAATAATTTATCACCACGAATGCCCGTACCTGCAAGTAATACCATGAAAGCAACATCACCGTTGTCCTTACTGCCGACGATTGGAGCAATAATTCCCCCTTCGCTGTGACCAACTAATCCAATGTTATCTTTATCTACTTCTGACCTGGTCTTTAAGTATTCAATAGCACTTCTGACATCTTCTGCGAAATCGAAACTTGTAGCATTTGTAAAATCACCTTCAGATTCGCCAAAACCTCTATCGTCGAATCTTAAAACTGCAATGCCATTACGAGTGAAGTAATCGGATAGAACCAAGAATGGTTTGTGTCCCATCAATTCTTCATTTCTGTTCTGAGGACCGCTGCCACTAATGAGTACAACTGTCGGAAATATACCGGTGTTCATAGGATATGTGAAAGTACCTGCAAGTGTGATTGAATCTTTCTTGTTTATGAACTTGACGTCTTCAGAATTGTAAGGATATGGTACTTTGGGGTCTTGAGGTCTTTTGGGAATAATCTTCTCTTGCATTTCTCTTGTCAGATTCAAACTGAATTCCAAGCCGCTCTGTTTGAATGTTCCTTCAATTATTCCTTCCTTCAATATTCCGTGATATGTAATTCCGGCGCTTTTAACTTCGAGAATTAAATTTTGAGACTCATATTTTGTTTCTGTTACCGGAATACCAAAAGTATTTTGGTCAGGACTGTCCATAGTAGAAACAAGTCCACTGTCGCTTTCACTGATGTTGAAGACAATTGTAAACTGCATACCCTGGACTTTTAGGATACCGTTCCAACTGCCTGTTATCTCATTTGATTTTAGAGTATATGCAGTTATAAGCATAAATAGTATTATAATTTTGTTCATATTATGTTCTTCCTGTTGATTAAGATTCAGTTAATAGTAATCAGGATATTATACGAATAATATATAAATTAGTTGTGTATAATTTCATTAGCAAAAAAAATCTTAATTTTATTATAAAAATCATTAAATTTGAATATATTTGTTTTTCAAATTCTTAAATTTAAGTGCATGTCAAAGAAGAAGTCACCCGTTAAGACAAAAGTAATAAAAGATGATTCAAAAAAGTACGGACTGATACTTTTTGTCATCTCTTTTTTGTTGTACATAAATACTGTGAGTTTTGATTACGCTCTTGATGATTATATGATAATCAAGGACAACAATTACACAAAATCGGGTCTGACTGGCATTGGGAAAATCATCAGTTCAGACATGTTTTCAGGATTTATTGAAAACTACAAGGCAGACCTTGCAGGTGGTCGCTACCGTCCACTCTCGCAGGTATTATTTGCAATAGAATACGAATTTTTCGGCGAAAGTCCTGGTGTCGGGCATTTTGTAAATGTACTTCTCTATAGTTTTACACCATTTATGATATTCTTGCTGTTAAATTCTCTATTCAAGCAAGATACTCGTAACATTAAATTTACCGAATCTGTTGCTTTTATTTCAGCGTTGGTATTTGCAGTTCATCCGATACATACCGAAGCAGTTGCAAATATAAAAGGAAGAGATGAAATAATGTCCTTACTGCTTGCATTGACAAGTTTTTATTATTTTATAAAATATAATGATTTCGAACAAAAGAAGTATTTGTTTATTTCATTGTTGACATTTTTTGCTGCACTGTTATCGAAAGAAAATGCAATTACATATTTGGCAGTTCTGCCACTTGCATTAATTATGTTCAGGAAAGAGACCATTACTCCCGCCATAAAGAAGACAATACCGATTATTTTAACTGCTATATTGTTTATAATCATTCGTCAGCTAATCGTTGGCGGTGCTAAAGTACTAACTACACCTGAATTGATGAATGAGCCTTTCCTGAACATGAATTTCATGGAAAAGTACGGAACTGTAATGCTTACTTTAATCATGTACTTGAAATTGTTGTTAATACCATACCCTTTGACTTATGACTATTATCCGTATCATATTGAAAAGACAGATTTATTTTCTTTTTTACCATTATTATCCATTGCAATACATCTGCTGTTGATATTTGTGGCAGTAAAAAAGTACAAATCTAACCCGATTGTCAGCTTTGCAATTTTTTATTACTTTATTACCTTGTCTATAGTGTCGAACTTATTTTTTACTATAGGCTCCTTTATGAATGAAAGATTTGTATATATGCCATCCTTAGCATTTGCATTAATTGCTGCATATTTTGTTACCAAACTTCCGAGCAAGCTCAAATTAAATCAAAATTTTATATCGGGATTATTGCTGGTATTAGTGGGAGTATATTCATTCCTGACAGTAACACGAAATCCCGCTTGGCAAGATAATTTCACTCTAATGACTACTGACGTCAAGACTTCAACTAACAGTGCATTTGGTAACTATGCAGCAGGCGGTCAATATTATTCAAAAATGAAGGATATCAAGGATAGCAAGACTCGTGACAGCCTGTTTATCTTATCCAATCAACTCCTCCATAAAGCTCTTGAAGTGCATCCCAAGTACAGCAATGCATTTTTGACTTTAGGTAACTTGCATTATGAGTACAATGCCAATACTGACAGTACGATTTACTATTATTCTAAAGCTCTGGAGATTTATCCTGCTAATTATGATGCAAGTCTGAACCTTGCAAGACTATACAGAGACTTTGCAAAAGACTTGCAGAAAGCAGAATTCTACCTTAAAAATTGCATTAAAACTAATTCCCAAAAGTACGAAGCCTACAATGAAGTAGGTGTTATTTACTATCAAACCGGAAACGTAAAACTTGCTGCTCAGATGTTCGAAACTGCTGCTGCTTTGAATAATACCAATAAGCAATTATATAAAAATCTATACACTACATTTATGACATTAGGAGATACCTTAAAAGCTGTTATGTATCTGAATAAAGGAAATGCAATAAAGTAACATGAAACTAAATATACATTACTACCAACATGTGAATCATGAAGGACCGGGTGTCATACAAAATTGGTGCTATGACAACGGACATAATATGACGAGAACAAATTTCAGAGTAAATGATGATATTCCTAATCCTGACCTCTATGATGTACTTATAATAATGGGAGCTCACTTCTCGGTTCACGATACTGATAAATATCCTTGGTTGATAAAAGAAAAACGCTCTATTGACAGAGCCTTAAACGACGGGAAAAAAGTTTTAGGGATTTGCTTGGGTGCACAGCTAATAGCAGAAGTGCTCGGTGCCGAGGTCAAGAAGTCTGAATTTAAAGAGCTTGGATGGCATAAGATTAAATTCTCAAAAGAAGGAATGAATTCCAAACTATTTAATCACTATCCTCAAATACACGACATGTTCCATTGGCACGGTGAAACATTTAATTTGCCTGACAACTGTATGCTTGTAGCCGAGTCTGAGGCTTGTCAGAATCAAATTTTTCAGTATGGTGAGCTTGCAGTAGGTTTTCAGTGTCATCCGGAACTGAGTGAATATCATATAGGAAGGATGTTAGAGAAGTCAAGTGATTATCTAACAGATGGTAAATACGTAAATTCTAAAGAAGAAATCCTTGAAAATATACATTTTGCAAAGAAGAATAATGATTTATTCAGAGGTTTTCTCGATAAATTTTTAGTTGTTGAAGGATAGGAATAAATATAAAAATTTCGGTACCGATTTCTGTTCTTATATACGAAACCGGTACCAATTTTATCATCGAATGACTTTTTCTATCATTTCTTCGGTCTCTTTGAAGGCATCAGTCATTACTTCGTCTATTAAACCACCTACCATACCTGCTAACTTATCGGCTTTCATCCTTGAAATATAAGTTTTGCCGTCAGATTTTTCATATACGGAAATTCTGCATGGCATCATCGAAGATGCATTTCTCTCATTATCTTTCGATAAAATTTTATAAGCATGACTCGGGTTGCAAGTTTCAATTACTTTCACCGGCAATACTTCCTTACCGTTTTTTTTCATTGTTTCTTGTAAATCATGGATTGCTGTTATTCTCCATCCTGCTGATTCAATTTCATCACTTAGCTTTTCAATCGTCTCTGCAAAACTATAATTGCTTTCATTTTCAATAAACATCTTTTCTCCGTTCTCAAAACTTATTAAATAATTTATACTCGCAATAAAAATTCCAAAAATCAGAACAAGCTTCATATCAAACCCTAATATTGCTAAACAGCAATATTGACGAATCAGAAAATATTAATTGCAAGAGATTTCTATTTAACAAAGTTTAATTTAACATATTTCTGAAAACTTGTACCGCTAAGTATTACAAGATATGTTGCACTCGACTGGATTTTTAAATCCGCAGTATTCAGCTGAAATACCTTATAATCTTGGTCTAAAATACCATCATAACAAGTATGAATCACCCTTCCTTCGGTATCAAATATCCTTAGAGAAATGTATTCACCGGCAGGTAGGTATGTTTTGATGTTGAAATTGTCAGAAACAGGATTTGGATAAACCTCAATTAAGTTATGGTTATGACTTTCGATTTCGGAAACACTTGTAACTAATTTCTCAATTTCAAAGTCCCATATACCTCTGCCGTAGGTAGCAAATCTGGCAATATTTTTTGATGGAATATAATTAACACTCCAATAGAACTGGTCGGGAGCATCAAGACCCCTTATATCATACCATCTGGCGTGATTTTTTACATAAATGTACGGACCGAGTGACGTTGCTGCAAAAATCACCTCTTCATCAGCAGACATATCAATCTGAAAAATTATCAAGGGCGGTAATCCGGGAATACTGTCGAATGTACGTCCATTATCATTTGAGACAAATAGAGCCGGATTCGAGTATCCACTACCTGCAATATATACAGTCTCTGCTTTAAGTCTTGATGGAAATATACAAGTACCGTGCAGATAGTTATATTCCGGAGCAATAAAGTCAATTGCTTCACTCCAACTTAAGCCACCATCGGTTGAAGTATAAAACTTCCCTGTGCGAGTTGCTGCATATACATTATTTTTATTTAGACTAGATACACTTAATGCTGTAACGTCATTGTCCGGATCGGAGGAGTCAAATTGATAGGGTAATTCATGTGCTGATATATTTCCTGAGAAACTATCATATTCTAATGTCCATATCTTGCATTGTCCTGATATTCTTCCTCCCGGTGCAACATAAGCTTTGTGTGGTTCACCGGGAACAGCAATGATTGGTGCAATCCAGACCCGGTCATTATAATTATTTGGAAGATTCCATGATGATGACTTTGTATTATTTATTATATCTGGATAATATGTTGCAAATCCCGGGTACATAGTCCATAGGCTGTTAGTGCCGTCTCCGGAAGTTAAAGAACCATAGTCACCGCTTATTATCTGTTCAAAATCTAATACTTTGTCAGTGACAAGTTCACTGCGTTGGAAGCCTTGGTCCTGACTTCCTGCAAGGATATAGGATTGGTCATCGTTTTGGTATGATGAGATTGAATAGTACTGTGAAACATTTAAATCTTTCAAGGATATGTTAACTACCGAATAATCTTCCTTAGTTTTATATATTCCTCCATCAGTAGATATTAGGAAAAACTCACTGTCCTTACTTGTCCTGAATGACTTAATGCCGGGTATGTCGGCATGTAAATTATTAACAGGGTCAGTATAATAAGTTTCCCAAGAGTTAATAAGATTCCATGTTAATGCCCCGTCATAAGTAATGTAACCGTTTACTCCTCCAAGAATAGCTATGTCAGGGTTAAGTTTTGAAACTCCGAAACTGTTGGACATGAAATAATTCGTTGGTGAATCGCTGATATACTCGATATGATTATTAGTACCCCGAAATGAGTAAACTGTAGTTTTAGCTTGATTATAATTTCCGGCATGTATGTAGAGAGCTATATCACTCTGATGCTTACAACCTGAAATTCTAAGGTTGTTTGGGTTATTGTGTATGATTTGCGACTGTATGCTTACTATTTTTCTTTCTAATCCATCTACGCTGAACAGTGTATCACGGTGTATGAGATAAAGTTTATGGTAGTTATTTCCTAATCCTCCGCTTGCAACGTCATCCTGATATTCACCGCGACTTTTTTCCCATCCACAAATGTCAATTTGATTTGTGCTACTCAAGCTGATAACCCTTTGAAAACTTTCACCGTTATCATTAGAATAATAAAGTGCTTTTATTGCTATCCAAGCATCATAATCCCATTCATCTGCAAGGATGTAAATATGGATGCGGTCGGGATTGTTCATCACCTGACCCCTGTTTATTTCGCCCCATTTCTGTATTTCCTCCAAGCCCTTGGCACCTTCCCAAGTATGACCTTCATTGTCTGAGTAGTACAGATTGTTACGATCAAAAACAAATATTCTGCGAGACGAGTTTATGTGCTCTACCTTGATATTTCGTATATCAAATTGAAGTGAGTTGTTCAGGCATGTCCAGTCTTCACCATTGAGTGTACCACGCCAAACATTACCACCGGCTGAAGCAGCATAAATCAAATTATCTGTTAAATCAACGTCTGCTGTGTGAATTCTGCCGGATTGATTGTTACTTCCGCGCTCCTTCCAAGTGCCGACAATTTTTTGATTATCTGACACAAATTTCATTAGTTCCGGTGAGTTACTCTTTAATTTGCGGGCTTCATTGGTTAATTTAAGGCGTGTTCTCATGAATTCTTGACGTAACAGCTTATAATTGATGCTTGGGTCGCTTCTGTGGATTTTTTCCAGCCATTCCTTTCTTGAGTTATGATACTCAGGATCACCTTCCTTATTGCGTTGTTTGAGATGCGCTTCATCTCCTTGTGTGCGAACTTCAAGCACAAGAATTAAGAATGCAATCAATAATACTAAGTAATTCATCATTTCACCTAATTCTTTGATTTAAAAATTCTTTATACCATTGTTATTAATTATTACAATTTAAACAGTATTGTTCACTTTTTGTTAAAATTGATTACTATTGATTAAACAGTAGTACCTACGAAAATAAAAACAAATATTTTAGAGAAAATAATATTTCTCATTTTCGCGACAATATAATTAACAATATATTTGATTAAAAGTTACAGGAGTTATTTATATATTTTACTAAAAACAATTTAAATGTAGTGTCAATAAATCATCCAATCCAAGTTCATTACCTGAGCGTTCAGCAGTCTTGAGTTAGGTGGAAACATCTTAGTTGACACAATTGGGAATATAGTCAAAGTCAGCTCCTAAACCTAAGATATCATTACTGCCTAAGTAAAAAATATGCTCTACATGTTGTGGTAGTCAAAGTTTCAGGTTCTTAGCGAACATTCACATAAATCCGTCACAATTAAATATCTTATTTATCTGATAATTGTGTAAATTTCGTCTGTGGTGGAATTGTGCGCTCGAATCTGAATATGATGCGATAAATGGACTTTAAGACTTGATGCTTAAATATTCAAATCCAACTTCATCAAGATGTGTAACATCAATACCGACAACTGTGAAATTACTGAGGTTTCGAGTTTGTACCATATCATTTACACACATTTCATAAAAGGAGTGCAGGAAATTTAAATCAATTATGATAGGAGAGGCTTCCATATTTGATAGAACTATGTTTTAACTTACTTTGTCAAAACTTATTTTTGCTTTCTATCAGCCGGATAGAAGAGTCCGGTTAAATTTAGAAATTACCTTTTGCTTCATCTGCATATTACAAAGAATCAACTGAAAATTTTATTCGGAGTAATAATTGAAAAATACTGTTAAACACCGTTTGACGCCTTGAATTTACTTATGTTCACTGGTGACTTACTAATATGATAAATATAATCGGGGAATTATATTACTGTATCGCTATGGGCATCAGCAACTTTCATTTTTGATTTCCGTCTAATTTATAGTATATTTATAGTTGAAAAATTTTATTATTTAAAATTAGGCAATTATTTGAAATAAATAAAGTATTTTTGATAAAAATATGGAAACTAAATGTATAAATCAATTAAAAATATTGTACTTTATGTAATTGGAGGATTAACTCTCATAACCGGAGTCATGAGTTTAATCACGATAACAGCTGACGATAATTTGAAGAAGGCGCTCAGATACGTACCAAACGAAGCATTCGGATTTGGCGAAAAGCTTAATTATAAGGTAGGTTATAAGTTTATAACAGCAGGAACAGGTCACTTTCACATACAGCCTGAGCCGATTTACAGGAACGGCAGAAAGTGTTATGATATCAGGTTTCAAGTTAAGTCACTCGAAAGTCTGGATTGGCTCTACAAAGTGCGTGACCAATATCGTACAGTACTTGATGTAGCAGGAATTTTCCCTTGGGAGTTCGAGCAAAGAATACGTGAGGGTTCCTATAAACGTGACGCAAAAGCTTACTTTGACCAGGAGAATAAGCTTGCAAAAGTAAAGCAAAAGGAAATCACTACTCCTGAATATGTGCATGATATTGTTTCTGCTTTTTTCTATGTCAGAACGCTTGATATTAAGAGTTTCCCGAAAGATACAGTTTTCTTTCTGCCCAATTTTGTTGATGACACAACATATACACTCGGGGTTAAAATTAGAGGAAAGCAAACAATAAGCGTAGATGCAGGTAAATTTAAATGTACCGTAATAGAACCTTTGGTTGTTCAGGGAGGACTCTTTAAGAGTGATGGTACTATACTTATATGGGTTTCAGAAGATGAGAGAAAAATTCCCGTGAAAGTAGCTACCAAAATCCCTATCGGATACGTAGAGGCATCTTTAACTTCTTACTCCGGACTCAGAGGCAGTCTTGAATCTAAAATCAATTAATGCGAGATATGTATGCAAAAGGTAATTATTTATATACTTTCAACAATTTTTATATTTACTTATTCTAATGCGCAAACAGATAAAGAAAAACTTTTTGACAGAATAAAGTCTGACTATTCTGATTTAAATTCCTTATCACTGAATTTTGTATTGAATGAAAATCCAGCTGTTAAAGGTTCATTGATGGCTAAGAAAGGCAATAAATATATACTTACTGTGGCAAACAGAAAAATTTATTGTGACGGCAAGACTATATGGAATTACGTTCCTGAGAATAAGAATGTGTTGGTGAGTAATTTCGAATCACATGGAGAGTCTGCTTCAATAGAGAAGATTTTCTTTAAATTTACAAATAATTTTACACCTGTTAAATTATACAAAAACCAGACAGGAAGGCGAGGAAGCTCACGCGTGCTCGAGTTGAAACCAACAGAGGATAACGATGATGATATTACACTGATTAAACTTATTATTAATCCTGATAATCTTGATATTTACAGTATAACCATTGTGAGAAATTATGCTGAAGAAAGTTGGGAAATTTCTAATCTTAAGTTAAATCCGAATATTGCCGATAATAAATTTATGTTTGTAGCTCCTGAAAATGTTGAATTAATTGATTTGAGATAAATTTGAAGGTTAGTATAATATTCGGCTCTATTATTTTTGTAGCGGGTTTAATTTTTATTTCATGCTCTCCCGTTAGAAATACTACTTTCAGGAGCCAGTCACATGATAAAATTGACGCTGAAATCGCCACTTATGATGATGCTGTAGAGAAAAGATTTACTGATACCACAATTATTAGACTACCGGATGTACTTCCTGTTAAACTACAAGTATCCGATGAGTTGAAACAATTGTTTGATTCCGCTGTTGAAGATATGGATGCTCAAAGATTCGACTCGGCGATGAAAAAACTTACAGGTATTAAAAGTTCCCTTAACACAGATGATTCATTATATTATGAGTCTGAATTCTATCTTATTGAGTGTATTATCAGCATGAATCACTTGGATGAAGCTTTGATACGATTAGAATCTTTACTCGCTGAACAGCCGAATGATTCCATTCTCGAACGCGTCCTTGTTAGACTTGGTCAAATACACTGTGCAAAAAGTAATCAAAGAAAAGCTGCGATGTATTTCACTCGTTTAGCAGATACTAATCCGAACTCAATATATTTGAAAGTAGCAAATTGTGACTTTTTAAATAAGGGTTCTCAGTGATTCGTGTCTGACAGGGTAATTTTTTCTGTAATTATCAAATTCTCGGCTCCTGATTTCCATTTTATTATTAGATAATTTCATGAAAATCTCTGAATCTGATTGAATATCCCTGCATCTGTCCAGATGTTCCATGATTTCTTTACGTGTACGAAATTCACTTAGGGTTTTGAATTCTGATTTACTCAATTCATTCTCCAAGATATCCCAATTAGGCTCTATGCCTGAAATCTCCTTAAATACATTCAGCATCATCTTCGTACCGTTGAGCTTACCTGTATATGAGTGTCCTGCAATGTGTGGAGTAGCAATCATAGAGAGAGTTGCTAATTTGTCATTATATTCAGGTTCGTTCTCCCAAACATCAATGACTGTGAAGATTGATTTTTTTTCATGTAAATCAATCAGAGCTGACTCCTGAATGACAGACCCTCTTGAAGCATGTATAATAAGAGCACCCTCCCGAACATATTTTAAATTATTTTCGTTTAACAGGTAATAAGTAGGATAATTGCCGATGGTGCATAGTGGTACATGATTACTGATTACATCGCAATTTTTTATCAAATTTGTCAGGTCTGTGTAAGTTGCATAATCAGGAAAATTGAAATCCCTGTCAAAAAGAGGCGGATCATTGACAAATACGTTCATTCCAAGTGCAAAACAATAAGAAACTAGCAGTCTTCCGATACATCCGTAACCAATTATACCAACATTCAACTCATTAATATCCTTTTGATTGTCATAAGCCCATTTCAAAATAGAATAAACAGCGTATTCTGCAACTGAATTGGCATTACTGCCTTTCGCATCACGGAAGATTATTCCGGATGATGAAAGATAATCGAGGTCAGCATGATCAGTACCCGAAGTTGCTGTAGCTACAAGCTTAACATTGCTGTTCCTCAAAAGATCTCCATTGATTTTTGTTTGAGAACGTGTAAACAGTAATTCACATTTTGATTCGACAAGTTGTTGATTAGTTATTTCTCTTCCGGTAAAAGTATGTACTTCAACAGAATCGGGTAGAGATTCTTTGAATAATGGAATATTATTATCACAAAAAACAATCATATCATTCAGAGCTTTAATTTTTTAAAAATTGATTCAGGTATATTTTTAATAATCATCATAATATATTTCCAGAAGAATGGTAAATAAACCACATCCTTATTGTTATCAACAGCTTTGAGGATTCCGGCTGCTATTGTTTCAGGTTCTGCAAAGAGAAAGTTTTTTTTCAATTTAGCAGTCATAGCAGTATTTACAAAACCGGGCTTTACCGTTATACATTTTATGCCGGAATGGTATAGCCTGTTTCGGAGCCCTTGCATGAATGTAGTGACCGCAGCTTTTGCCGCTCCGTACACATAGTTGCTCTGTCTGCCTCTGTCTCCTGCGACCGAAGAAATTACTATAAGAGTACCCGAGCCGACTTTCTCGAAGTACTCTGCTGCTGATGTAGCCAATGAAATGACCGATAATGCATTAACTGTAAATTCTTCTGATATTCTGTAAATATCATTTTTAATATCATCATGATTGGGGAGAGTACCGTGAGCAATCATTATTAAATCAAGCTTACCGTATATTTTCGCGGCTTCAACAATTAAACCGGTATAAGAACTTGTATCGCCGGCATCGAAAGCAATTAAATTCGTTTCGGCATTCGGGCAATGTGTCTTAATATCCATGTAAACGGATTCGTTCCTCGATTGATTTCGAGCTGCAAGTACAAGATTATAGCCCGATTCGGCAAGTAATTTTGCCGTTTCGTGAGCAATTCCTGATGTGGAACCAATGATAAGTGCATTTTTCATGATTAATTCTCTGTTACTCTTCTCCAAAAACCAGAAGAAAATTTCGGGTCAATAAATTTTGAAAATTTTTCCCATTCGGGGTAAAATTTGCGGAAATTTTGTGCAGACATTCTTGCATCTTTCGCAGGATATAATCTTCCGCCATAGTTTATCAATATTTTGTCAGCTCTGTCAAGCATTTTGAGAGTCTTTTCGCCTCTAAATTTGAAGTCAACGGCAAGTGTTACTCCCGGTCTCGGAAAAGAAATCATACCCGGTGATATTTTATTGCCGAACATTTTGAGTACAGTTAAAAAAGACGAATCACCGGACTCTGTAATTGTTGCAAATACTTCCTTTAAGCATTTTAATCCTGCTTCGAAAGGAATAACAAACTGATACTGCAGAAATCCTTTCTTACCATAAACTTTATTCCAATCCGACACTGCATCCAGTGGATAAAAGAACTCGTTGAAGCTGACAAGTGAGCAGGTTTTCTTTTCGAATTGTTTAGTATAATACAGCAGATTGAATATTGCCGTGCTCAAGGGATTAATCAAATCCACTTCGGCAATGAAAGGAATTTGTTGTTTAAACCCCTTAAACTCATCTTGTTTTTCGCTGCTTGCAAAATTTCCTCTCGAAAATATGCCTTCACCATTCGAATTTGTATTTATCCATGCTACCGTATTATCAAATTCACCGGAATCCTCGTTAATCAGAAAGAAATCTTCAAAAGAGCCAAATTTAATATTTTCGCAATTTATTACCGGACCCGCGCACCTGACACAACGCAGCTCGATGTTGAGCATTATACCGGTAAGCCCCAACCCGCCTATAGTTGCTTTGAATAAATCAGTGTTTTCAGTCAAAGAACAATGATAAATCTTACCGTCGCTTCTCAGCAAATCGAAGCTTAACACATGCGAACCGAATGTTCCTGATTTATGATGATTCTTGCCGTGCACATCATTTGCGACAGCACCGCCTAAAGTGATATATTTTGTCCCGGGAGTTACCGGCAGGAACCATTTTCTCGGCAGGAGGAATTTCAAACATTGCTCGAGAGTTGCACCACATTCGGCTTTCAAGACACCTGTATTTTCATTGAAGGAGATGAACCTGTTGAGGT